>NZ_JBSPKW010000020.1:0-120767 GCF_053848065.1 Mesorhizobium sp. BHscii
GCCGCGAATGGTCGCTTCGCCGGAAGCGATCTCGACACTTGTCGTGCCGTCGGCGATCTTCACTCTGCCTTCGACCATGGCCGGAATGCCGGCGACGGTGGCGCCGCCGGAAAACCCGGTCCAGTCGCCTTCGCGCTTCAAATCGACACCGATGCCGCTGATCACGGTGGCCCCCGATGTGACCGTATCAGCCTTGATCGTGCCGGAGATCGCCGGTGCCTTGAGATAGTTGGCGACCAGCGCGTTAACGGCGGTGGTCTTTGCCGTCAGATCGCCGCGCGAAATAGACCCGCTCGTCAGATCGATCGCGACCGTCGGCGCGCCACCATCACTCGAGAGGCCGATGCTGCCCTGCACGTCGCCTGCCGCCGTCTGCCCGGCAAGAGCGGCCAGCGGCCCGATATCGGGCGCTTCGAGTGTCAGCGTGCCGAGTGGCAGCAAGCTGTCGTCGAGAGCGAGATCGCCCGAGACCTTGTTGTCGGCCAGCGACAGGCTAAGCCCGTTAAGGGAACGCTTTCCGTCACGCGTGATCAACGATGCCCTGAGATCGAGCGGCTGATCATCGACGGACCCGGTCAGTGAGACATCGGCAGCGGGATTGGCGATGTCGGCCTTGCCCGTCGCAGTCAGCTTGATCGTCTTAACCGCACGGCCCGACGCCGTCAGGCTGTCGCTGTCGGCCGAGACCGAGAAATCCGGCGCCGTGCGCGCGCCGCTCGCCGTCAGCGCGAAATCGACGGCCCCGCCGACCGGTACGCCAACCATCGGCGACAGCACCGAAACGTCGCCGAGCGTACCCTTGATGTCGGCCTGAATATCGGTGCCCGTCGCGCTGGCGGTGCCGCTGGCGCTGAGCGAGCCTGAAGTGAGTTGCAGCGCATTGGCGGCAAAGGAACCTTGCGGGTCACGGGTCGCGGTCGCCGAGAATGTCACGCGGTTGCCCAGAACCGAGCGGATCTGCGGCGGCAGCGCAGTCGAGACGGCATCGGCATTCATCTTGAGCGTCATCGCCAAATCGGCCAGCGTCACCCTGGACGTCACCGAGGCATTGAGCGCATCGCTGCGCAGCGTGCCTTGATCGACGACGATTTCGTCCTTGCTGACCGACCCCGCGAGATCAGCGGTCACCCTGCCGGTCACCAGCGGCGCCAGCGTCGCCACGTCGGTGTTCAGGCCGCCGGCCGCAAGCTTGATGGTGACCGGTCCGCTGCGGTCCTGGATATCGAAGCCGTCGGAATGGATTTCAGCCCCCAGATCGTCCACCCGCGTGCCGCCCGCCACCACCGAGACCAGAGACGCGCCGATGTCGACTATCGGCGCCTTGCCGCCGCCGAACGCGCGGGCCGTAGCGCCGGTGATCGCGACGGTCACGGGCTGCGCCGCAGTGCCGAGGCTGAGTACGATCGGTGGGCCCTTGGCGGCGAGCTCCACCGAAAGGTCGCTGGCGCCATTGGGGTCGATGATGCCCGCGGCCGTGCCATGCACGGCATCGCTGTCGATCCTGGCGCGCTCGACTTCGACGCCGCCCGTCACGATCGCGGTTCCGGCAAGGTCGAAACTGGTCTTGCCGGCAAACAAGGATTTCAGATTGTCCGGCAAGAAGCGCTGGAAATCGCCGTCGCCCTTTGCCTCGACATAATTGCCCTTGTCGGTGAGCTGGTGGCGACCGGTGAGCTGGGTGACGATCTGGCCGTCGACGACGAAGGTACCGATGCCGCTCCAGTTGGCGACCGGCCCCGTGCCGGTGACGACGACGTTGATCGGCGGCGCATCCGGCAATTTGAGCAGATTGGCGATGATGCCGCCGGCCGGCTCGGATGCCTTCAGATCGAGATCGAGCTTGTTGTCGGCGGGCGCAAAATGGATGTTGGCGTCGACCTTGCCTTGCTTACCGTCGTGGCGGGTGATGTTGAGGCTGGTTTCTAGCGCCAATGGCGCCGCGTCGGCCTTGAACGAACCCTTGGCCGCGAGCTCTGCAATACCGCTGCCGGCCAGGGCCTGCCCGAGCGCGATTTCTGGCAGGTCGATCTGCTTGATGTCGAGCGACACCGGCAGCGTGGGGGCGCCACCCTGGCTCGGCTGCGTGCCGGCCACCGGCAGCCGCGCCAGCTCGATGCGATCGGCGGCGATGCGGCCCGCGCTGAAGTTTTTCGACAGAAGCGCCAGCGGCGACCAGTCGACGGCTACCTTGCGCGCCACCAGCCAGGCGCCCTGGCGATCCTCCAGCACGACATGATCGACAGTCAGCGCGCCGGACCAGATGCCGTCGATGCCGCTGACCGTGACCTTCCGGTCATCGGTTGACGCCACGGTCGAGATGATGCCGGCGAGATTGTCGCGGCCGCGCTCGGTCTTGGTCAGCACGACGAGCGCACCGACCACCGCCGCCACTAGGATGAGCAGCGTGTAAAGGACAATGCGAAGGATGCGCTTGAACATTGTCATCAGAACGCCTGGCCGATGCCGGCATAGATGCCGAAATGCGGGTCATCGGGACCCCGGTTGAGCGGCACCGCCGCATCGATGCGCAGCGGTCCGAACGGCGTAATATAGCGCAGGCCGACGCCGGTGCCGACCTTCATGCCAGAAAAATCCGGGAATTGATTGGTCGAGACGGTGCCGACATCGACGAACGGCACGACGCCGATCGTGTCGGTGATGGCGATGCGCATCTCGACCGAGGTCTCGAAGAAGGACAGCCCGCCGATCGGCTCTCCGTCGGCGTCCTTCGGACCGATGCCCTGATAGGCATAACCGCGCACCGAGCCGCCGCCGCCGGAATAGAAGCGCCGGTCGGCCGGAACATCCTGAAGCCCGGCACCGATGATCGAGCCGATGGCGACGCGTTCGGCCAAGACGAACTTCGAGGCCGCATCGAGCGACTGATATGCCGATCCTTCCCCTCTCAGCTTGACGAAGGCCGCGCCGTTCAAAATGTCGTAGCTCGGCTCGGCATAGGCCAGAGCCCTGAATCCGGTCGTCGGGTTCAGCCGGTTGTCGCGATTATCGAAGACATATCGCAGCGGAATGCTGGCGATCAGATAGGTGTGCTTGCCGAAAGAGTCGGTGATCTTCGAATAGTCGAGCGCGACTTCCGCGGAAACCGTCTGCTGCCTGTCGAGTTCATAAGACAAGCCGGTGTTGCCCTTGACCGAGAAACGGTCGTAGGCGTCGGGATGCTCCAGCACGGTGTTGGCCCCGGCGAAGAATTTAGACGCCGGCCCGACGACGCCCGGCTTTTCGAACATGATGCCGGCATTATAGTTGAGCTCGGTCAGCTCATTGCTGCCGATGCCGCTGATTTCGCCCTCGATGCGCAGTTTTTCGGCACGGCCGAACAGATTGCGGTGACCCCAATAGCCTTCGAGGCCGAGCCCCTCGGTGTTGGAGAAGGTGCCGCCAAGGCCGAAATAGCGCGGCTTGCGCTCGCTGACTTCGACGCCGATCGGGATGTTGCCGTCGGCGTCGAGACTGTCGGCCTCCTTCAGCGTCACGCTGTTGAAGACTTCCAGCCCGAGCAGCCGGTCGCGCGCCTCGTCGACCTCTTCCGGCGAATATTGGCGGCCGCGCTTGAGGCCGGTCATGTATTCGGTGAAATCGCGGTCGACCTTCTCGGTGCCTTCGACGGTGGTGTCGCCGTAGCCGGCAACCGGCCCGGCCGCCACGGTCAGCGTTACGTCGAGCGTCGAGGTGGCGTGGTCAGCGACGATCTCGCGCTCCGTCACCTTGGCCAGCGGCCTGCCTTCCTCTTTGAGCGCCCGCACGATCGACGCCTCGGCCTTGAGAACGGCACCGGAACCGGCATCGCCGCCGGCGATCAGGCCGAAATCGGCGCCCGCCAGCCCCGCCGCATCGCCGTCCAGGCTGATGTCGCCAAGCGTGAATTTCGGCCCGGTCGCAATGTTGATCACCACCGGGATCGGCTGCGGACCCGAAAATTCGGCGTCGGGCGGCAAATCGTCGAGCGGCTTGCCTTCGATGGTGATGGTGACGACGCCCTCGTAGCGGGCGTCCGCGTAAAGTGCGGCGACAAGCTGGTCGCGGTCGCCACGCGCCTTGGCCAGCAGGCCCAGCGAACCAGAGACTGGACGTTCTTCGTCGTCCTTCAGCGCCGAGGCGTTTTCGAGCTTCTCGGCGAGGTCCTCGTCGGCGTCGGGCGCCTCAATGGTCACCGCATAGCGCAGCGGATCGACGATGTCGGCGTCTTCATCCTCTGACGATCCCCACAGCTTGATGCCGAAGATCTCGAAAGCGGCCGCATTTCCGCTCGCGGCAACCAATGCAGTCGAGCAGAGCAAGGCGAAAAGCAGGGCGTGCGAAAGCACACGCCGTGGCGCGGTTCCTCCCGACATCTGCCTTTCATACGCCGACATTACAACTCTACACTAGCGGCCAAAGCTAAAATTGGAATGAAGTTCTGAATTGCTCGTAAAGGAGCCACAATCCAATTGTCTGAAATGGACAGGGCTTGGAATTCACACCTTCTGCGTCGCCGCAAGAATGCGTGATCCCTGTCCTATGGAGGTATTACCGGTCATCAGCCGGAAAGGAAACCGTTGGCAGGCGGAACCTGCTGCGTCCTCGTGTTGACAAGCATGACTGAGCTTGAACATGTCTGGACGTAACGTAAAGCAGTGTCTGGAGGGGTTTATGGCAATGCGCGCGGCTCGTGGTCTGTCGATTCTTTTCCTTCTCTTTTTCACCTGGAGCGGTGTCGCGCAAGCGGCCGAAGCGCGCCGGGTGGTGACGTCAGACAATTCCGATTATTTCGGCTTCGATCTCAGATCCGACCAGAATGTCAGCCTCGACCAGTGCAAGACGACATGCCTCGGCGATCCGGCCTGCCGCGCCTTCACCTACAACCCCAAAGCCAAATGGTGTTTTCTCAAATCCGACTACAACACGCTGAAACCGTTCAAAGGCGCCGTCGCCGGCAAGGTCGTTAACATCGATGGCGACCTCGATATCGGCGCGCCGCCGGATCTCGCCTTCTTCCCCACCTGGATGGCCGACCAGGCCCAGCAATACCGCAACAGGCTCACAGGCCCGGCCTACACCAAGCCCACCGAAGGGCTGACGGCACTGAGGGAGGCGGCCGAACAGGCGTCGCTGACCGGCGACCACCGCTCGGCCATGCAGAAATACGAGGCTTTGATTTCCGTATTGCCCGATGATGGCCAACTCTGGTTCGAACTGGCGCAGGAAACGCTCGCCGTGCAGCCGACCGCCAACAGCGCGGAGGCGTCTACGCTGCCTGCGAACGCCACCTCCGCCGGCTTCAACGCCTACAAATTGCTGCGCACCACCAAGACGCGCGCCGACGTTCTGGCGCTGCTCGGCGCCGCGCTCGATCGCCGCGACCTCGCCCGGCCCGCCCTGCAGGCTTACGAAGCGAGCCTCGCGCTGGTCAATTCTCCGGCGGTCAAGGCCGACTATGAAGACTTGAAAGCGCGCAAGGGCTTTCGCGTCATCGATCACACGGTCGAAGCCGACACCAGTGCGCCGCGCATCTGCGCGCAGTTTTCCGAGGATCTGGTCAAGACCGGCGTCGACTATTCGCAATTCGTCACCGTCGACAACGCCGCTCCCAAGGGCGTCGAGGCCAAGGACAAGCAGATCTGCGTCGAAGGGCTCGAGCACGGCCAGCACTACGACGTGACCTTCCGCCCCGGCCTGCCGGCCGCCATCGGCGAGGTGATCACCGCACCGGTGGTGCTGTCCATCTATGTGCAGGACCGCGCGCCGTCCGCCCGTTTCACCGGCGACAGCTTCGTGCTGCCTGCCGGCGCGCGCCGCGGTATTCCGGTCGTCACCGTCAATATGAACGCCGCCGAAATGAAGCTCTATCGCATCGGCGACCGCTCGCTGACCCAGCTTCTGTCCGGCTACCAGTTCCTGCGCCAGCTTGACGGCTATGACATCTCCAACGTTTCCGATCAGATGGGCGAGCCGGTCTGGCAAGGCCAGCTCGACATCGCCAACGACCTGAACAAGGAAGTCACCACCTCCTTCCCGGTCGACGAAGCACTGCCGCAGCGCAAGCCCGGCGTCTATGTGCTGACCGCGCAACCGGTCGACGAGAATGACAACGACTATGATTCGCGCGCTACGCAATGGTTCGTCGTCTCCGATATCGGCCTGTCGACCTATACCGGACAGGATGGGCTGAACGTCTTTGCCCGTTCGCTCGGAACCGCCAAGCCGATATCAGGTGCTGAACTGACGCTGCTCGCCAGGAACAACGAAATCCTCGGCACCGCGACCACGGACGCGGAAGGCCGCGCCGTCTTCAACCCCGGACTGACGCGCGGCGACGGCGGCATGGTCCCGGCCGTGCTGACAGCCAAGCAAGGTGACAGCGACTTCGTGTTCCTCGACATGGGCCGCGCCGGCTTCGATCTTTCCGATCGTGGCGTCACCGGGCGTCCAGCGCCGGGCGCACTCGACGTCTATGCCTGGACCGAACGCGGCATCTACCGCGCCGGCGAGGACGTCCACGTCGCGGCGCTTGCCCGCGACGGCGCCGCCAAGGCCGTCGAGAACCTGCCGCTGACCTTCATCTTCACCCGTCCCGACGGCGTCGAGAACCGCCGCATCGTCAGCGACGGCGCATCGGCCGGCGGCCATGCCGTCGACCTGCCGCTCGAACCCAATGCCATGCGCGGCACCTGGACGGTGGCGATCCACACCGACCCCAAGCAGGCGGCGGTCGCCAGCCAGATGTTCCTGGTCGAGGATTTCGTGCCAGATCGCATCGAGTTTGATCTGTCCTCCGACAAGCAGGAGATCGCGCAGGGCGAAACTGCCAACGTCACCGTCGACGGCCGCTTCCTTTATGGCGCGCCGGCCGCCGGGCTGGCGCTCGAAGGCGAACTGACGCTGTCGACCACCCGTGACTGGGACCGCTTCAAGGGCTATTCCTTCGGCCTCGCCGACGAGCAGTCGGCGGAACCGTCAGTCACGCCGTTCACCGATCTGCCGGTGGTCGGCGAGGACGGCAAGGCGACCTTCCCGGTTTCCGTCGACCAGTTGCCCTCGACCACCAAGCTCGTCGATGCCAAGGTTACAGTCAGGATGCGCGAGACCGGCGGCCGCGCCGTCGAGCGCTCGCTCAGCATCGGCATCCGGCCGCAGGGCCACATGATCGGCATCCGCCCGGATTTCGACGGTGACGAGGTGCCGCAAGGCGGCACGGCGAAGTTCAGCCTGATTGCGGTCGACCCCGACGGCAGGCGCGAGGCGCTGCAGGGCGCGCAATGGTCGCTGGTCAAGGTCGAACGCAATTACCAATGGTACCGCTCAAGCAATTCCTGGAACTATGAGCCGGTCACCTTCACCAAGTCGGTGGCCAACGGCCAGGTCGACCTGACCGCCGACGGCGAGGCCACCGTCTCGCTGCCGGTCGACTGGGGCCGCTATCGGCTCGAGATCGAGACATCGGACCCGGAAGGCCCGGCGACCAGCTACGAATTCGACGCCGGCTGGTATGTCAGCTCCACCACCACCGAAACGCCTGACGGCCTCGAAATCGCCCTCGACAAGGACAACTACGCGGCGGGCGAAGTGGCCAAACTCAAAGTATCGCCGCATTTTGCCGGCGAGCTGCTCGTCACCATTGGCGCCGACAAGCTCTTGAAAACCGTCACCGCCAGCGTGCCGGCAGATGGCAGCACCATCGACATCCCGGTCGGCGACGACTGGGGCGCCGGCGCCTATGTCACGGCAACGCTGTTCAGGCCGGGCGATGCGCAGGAAACACGGATGCCGGCGCGCGCCATCGGCGTCAAATGGCTGAAGGTCGATCCGGGCTCCAAGAAGCTCGCCGTCACCCTGACGCCGCCGGACAAGACCATGCCGCGCCAGCAGCTGTCGATCCCGGTCTCCGTGGCCGGCGTGCAGCCGGGTGCCAACGCCTATGTCATGGTCGCGGCCGTCGATGTCGGCATCCTCAACCTGACCAATTACAAGGTGCCGGATCCTGAGACCTGGTTCTTCGGCCAGCGCATGCTCGGCCTTGAGGTACGCGACCTCTACGGCCGTCTGATCGACGGCTCGCTGGGCACATCAGGCAAGCTTCGCACCGGCGGCGACGGCGCCAACATACAATCGCAAGGCAGCCCGCCGACCGAAAAGCTGGTCGCTTTCTTCTCCGGTCCGGTCCCGCTCGACGCCGACGGCAAGGCGCGGATCGACTTCGACATCCCGCAATTCAACGGCACCGTGCGCGTCATGGCCGTCGCCTGGACTAAGGACGGGGTCGGCCATGCCCAGTCCGACGTGATCGTGCGCGATCCGGTGGTGATCACCGCCGGCCTGCCGCGCTTCCTGGCGCCTGAAGATTCGGCCGTCATGCGGCTCGACGTCACCGACGCCGACGGCCCGGAGGGCGACTATGCACTGTCGATAAACACCACCGCCAATCTTTCGACCGGCAGTGCCGCCCTGCCCGAAAAGCTGACGCTCGCCAAGGGTAAGCGGCAGACGTTAACCGTGCCTCTGATCGCTGAAACGCCGGGCAACGCCTCGATCACCATCAAGCTCGCCCATGCCGACGGCACCGCTGTCGAGCAGACGCTGTATGTTCCGGTGCGCCCGGCGCAATTGCCGGTGACCACCCGCATGGTGGTCGACCTCAAGGGCAATGGCGGGTCGCTGCGCATCGACAAGGAGCTCCTGGCGGCAAGCGTGCTCGACGGCGCTTCTGTTAGCGTCGGCGTTTCGCAGGCGGCGGCCTTCGACGTGCCGTCGCTCCTGATGACGCTCGACCGCTACCCCTATGGCTGCGCCGAGCAGACCACCAGCCGCGCCATGCCGCTTCTCTATGTCAACGAGATGGCCTCGGGCGTCGGCATGGCCAGCGACGCCGACCTGCACGGCCGCATCCAGGACGCCATCTACAAGGTGCTGAGCTACCAAGCCTCGGCCGGCAGCTTCGGCCTGTGGGGCCCGGCCTCCGGCGACCTGTGGCTCGACGCCTATGTCACCGACTTCCTGACCCGGGCGCGCGAGCAGAAATACGACGTGCCGACCCAGGCGATGAACCAGGCGCTGAGCAATCTGCAAAACGCGATCGGCTACGACCAGGACGTCAAGGATCGCGGCAGCCAGATCGCCTATGCGCTCTATGTACTGGCCCGCAACAAGAAGGCCTCGATCGGCGATCTGCGCTACTATGCCGACACCCAGATCGAAGCCTTTGCCAGCCCGATGGCCGTTGCCCAATTGGCGGCGGGCCTGGCGCTCTATGGCGACACGCAGCGCTCGGAAGCCACCTTCCAGGCCGCCCTGCAACTGGCCAATTCAAGCTCGGCATACGACTACTATAGGTCCGATTATGGCTCGCCGCTGCGCGACGGCGCGGCGATGCTGGCGCTTGCCGCCGAATCGAAGCCGGTGCCGACGATCGTGCCGGCGCTGATCAAGCGGGTGACGCAGGAACGCGCCGCCGTCAGATGGACCAGCACGCAGGACGAATCCTGGATGCTGCTGGCGGCCCGCGCACTGAGGGCCGGCAACGATTCGATCGCGCTGACCATAAATGGCGCGCCGCATGCCGGCGCCTATTCGGACCAGATCGCCGGCAGCGACATTGCCGACAGCCCGCTGACCGTCGCCAACACCGGCAGCAACCCGCTGCAGGCGGTCGTCACGACGGTGGCCTCGCCGATCCAGCCGCTGCCGGCCGGCGGCAACGGCTTCACCATCGGCCGCACCTACTACAAGCTCGACGGCACCGAAGCCAATGTCACGGAGGCGACCCAGAACGAACGCTATGTCGTCGTGCTCAATATCTACGAGCAGAACAATTGGCCGTCGCGGCTCGTGATCACCGATCTGCTGCCGGCCGGCTTCGAAATCGACAATCCGGGCCTGGTTTCCAGCGCCCAGTTGTCGAACTTCTCGTGGCTGGCTCAGACCGACGCCGCCCATCTCGAATTCCGCGACGACCGTTTCGTCGCGGCCTTCAATCCGAACGATGGCGACGGCGACCGCAACATTACGCTCGCCTATGTCGTGCGCGCGGTGACGCCGGGCACCTATGCCCATCCGGCTGCAACGGTCGAGGACATGTACCGGCCGCAATATTCGGCCCGCACCGCGACCGGGATGATGGAGGTCAAGGCGCCGTAAGGCGCCGATGGTGGCGAATATGGCGATGGCGCTGCCCCTCATTGCCCTGCCGGGCATTTCTCCCCGTACAGAGACGGGGAGAAAGAAGCTTGCGCCGAAGTTTTCGCCAACCTCGAACGTCGCAGAAAAGGCGCCAAGGGTCGTGACAGCCCCCTTCTCCCCGTCCCTATACGGGGAGAAGGTGCCGGCAGGCGGATGAGGGGCAGCGCCGTGCTTTACCGAACAATCCTGCGCCGTTCGGCCATCGCCGCCGCCTCCCTCGCCGGCTTTGCAGCAATCGCCGCGGGCGGGCTTTGGCAGCTCGACCGCGCCTTTCCGCCGCCGCTGCCGGCCGAACTCACCGTGTCGACCGAAGTGCAGGACCGCGACGGCCAGCTGTTGCGCGCCTTCGCCACGCCGGACGGCTATTGGCGGCTCGCCACTCGCCTCGACCACGTCGACAAGCAGCTCGTCGACATGCTGGTGATTTACGAGGACAAGCGCTTCTGGGACCATGGAGGCGTCGACGTGCTGGCGCTGGCCCGCGCCGCCGGCCAGTTCTTAAACAGTGGCCGTATCGTCTCCGGCGGCTCGACGCTGTCGATGCAACTCGCCCGGCTGGCAGAGCCGCGCGACAGCCGCAGCCTAGCCTCGAAGATCAAGCAGATGCTGCGCGCCCTACAGATCGAGCGGCGGCTTACCAAGCGTGAGATCCTCGAACGCTATTTGACGCTGGCGCCCTATGGCGGCAACCTCGAAGGCGTGCGCGCCGCCTCGCTGGCTTATTTCGGCAAGGAGCCGAAGCGGCTGACGGTCTCGGAGGCGGCCCTGCTTGTTGCCCTGCCGCAATTGCCGGAAAAGCGCCGGCCCGACCGCAATCTCGCAATCGCTCATGCCGCCCGCGACCGGGTGCTGGCGCGCATGGTTTCATCGGGCCTGCTCGGCGGGCGCGAGGCCGCACGTGCCGCGCTCGACGACGTTTCAGGCGTCCGCCGCACGCTGCCGGCGCTCGCCGCTCACGCCGCCTACGCGGCGCTTTCCAAGGCCGGCCCCGGCCAGAAGCTACAACTGACGATCCGCAAAAGCGTCCAGGAAGGGCTGGAACAGGTGGCCAGGGATGCCGCAACCAGGCTCGGCCCCCGCCTGTCCGTCGCCATGGTGCTGGCCGACGCCCGCACCGGCGAGATCCTCGGCGAAGTCGGGTCTGCCAACTATTTCGACGCCAGCCGCTCCGGCTGGATCGACATGACCAGAATCGTCCGCTCGCCCGGTTCGACGTTGAAACCGTTCATCTACGGGCTCGCCTTCGAACAGGGATTGGTCGCGCAGGAAACGCTGATCGACGACAGTCCGACGGATTTTTCCGGCTACCGGCCGAAGAATTTCGACATGGGCTACCAAGGCGACGTCAGCATCCGGCAGGCGCTGCAACTGTCTCTCAACGTGCCGGCGATCAGTGTGCTCGACGCGGTCGGGCCGGCGCGGCTGCTCGCGCGCTTCCGGCAGGCCGGCGTCACGCCGATTCTGCCCGTCAACAAGGCGCCGGGCCTCGCCATCGGCCTTGGCGGCGTCGGCGTGACGCTGCGCGACCTCGTCCAGCTCTATGCCGGGCTTGCCAATGGCGGCAAGGCCCACACGCTGCATGACGGCACCGAGCCGGCGAATGCCGAACGCTCCACAGCTACCATCCTTGACCATCAGGCGAACTGGCAGATCACCGACATATTGTCGGGCGTCAAGCCGCCCGAGGGTGCCGCCCGGCGCGGCATCGCCTACAAGACCGGCACCTCCTACGGCTACCGCGATGCCTGGTCGGTCGGCTTCGACGGGCGGTACGTGCTGGGCGTCTGGGTCGGCCGTCCCGATGCCGGCCCGGTGCCTGGCCTGTCCGGCTATGTCTCGGCCGCACCGATCCTGTTCGAGGGCTTCGTCCGCTCCGGCCTGGCTCCCGTGCCGCTGCCAGGCCGGCCGGCCGGCGTCACCAGACCCAGGCGCGACGATCTGCCGGTGACATTGGAGCGTTTCGGTTCTGGCGCCGACGGGCTGGTCCAGGCGACGCCGACCGAGCCTGCGCCGACGATCATCTTTCCGCCCGACGGCGCCCGCGTCGATCTCGGCACCACCGCCGCCAGGGCCTCGCCGCTGGTGCTGAAGCTGCAAGGCGGCCGCGCCCCGTTCCGCTGGCTGGCCAATGGCAAGCCGCTGGTCGGCATCGACCGGCGGCGCAGCGCGACCTGGCAGCCGGACGGCGCCGGCTATTCGACCCTGACCGTGATCGACGCGGTCGGGCGCGCGGCCAGCGTGAAAGTGTTCGTTGAATAAGATGCGCCAAGCGATTCAGCGCATTGCGTTTTGCGCCCTGCTGTCGGCCGCCGATACCGCCCCTGTCCTTTCCGCGGACCTCCCCGCCGGCTTCGTTCGGCTGGCCGACATCGATCCCACCATCCGGCAGGACGTCCGCTATGCCCGCACAGACAATTTCCTGCGCCGCAAGGCGGCCGGCTACGATGCGCCAGTATGCATCCTCACCCGGCGAGCGGCGGAAGCGCTCTCCGGCGTCCAGAAAGCGATTGCCGCCAAAGGCCTGACGCTGGTCGTCTTTGACTGCTACCGCCCTGCGCGCGCCGTCTCCGACATGGGCGAATGGACGAGGGAAGGCGGACCACCCGACCCGCAATGGTATCCGGCGGTCAAGCGAAAGGACCTCATCGCCAAAGGCTATGTCGGTGAACTGTCGACGCATTCGCGCGGCTCGACCGTCGATGTCGCCATCGCGCGAGTCGACCGCAACACCGCTCCGAAACAGGCCTGTGGCGCGCCCGATGCCGACACGCTCGATTTCGGCACCGGCTTCGACTGTTTCGATCCGATGAGCGAAACGGCGCACCGTCCGCTCGCCGGGGAAGCAACCGCAAATCGCAAGAGGCTTGTCGAGGCCATGCACGCCGGCGGCTTCAGGAATTATGCCCGCGAATGGTGGCATTTTACGCTGGAAACGAGCCGTTTCCAAAGCGGCGCTTCGATTTTCCCTCACCGCCGACTAAATCACTGATCGCTGCGAAGCATATCGCGTCCAGACCACATCGAGCCATTGCCGAGGCGCCACCTTTCTCCAGATAGATCGCTTCATGAGCCCGGATTCGCCACCCCGCCGTCGAGAGGAAAGAATTTCTTCATAAGGCCAAAGATCGGCGGAAAATTGCTTCGAACGGACAAAAAAAGCAACATTGAGTGCATCTAATTTCTACCAATTCAGTAGATTTGAAGCGATCTCAACGGAGGCGTAAATGACCAATCCTCATTTCAGGAAACTGCTCGGCGCCCTGGTCGCTGCATCGGTCCAATTCGGAACACTCGGTTTCGCGTTTGCCGATACCACCATCCTCAACGTGTCCTATGATCCGACGCGTGAGTTATACAAGCAATTCGACGAGGCCTTTGTCGCCCACTGGAAGGCCGAGACCGGTGAAACGGTAACCGTCCAGCAATCGCATGGCGGGTCGGGCGCACAGGCCCGCGCCGTGATCGACGGCCTCGACGCCGACGTGGTGACGCTGGCGCTCGAAGGCGACATCAACGCCATCGTCTCGAAATCGAAGAAGATCAATCCCGACTGGCGGACCAAGTTCGAGAACAATTCGGCGCCCTACACCTCGACCATCGTCTTCCTCGTCCGCAAGGGCAACCCGAAGGGCATCCACGACTGGGACGATCTGGTCAAGGACGACGTCCAAGTGATCACGCCAAACCCCAAGACCTCGGGCGGCGCACGCTGGAACTATCTCGCCGCCTGGGCCTATGCCAACGCCAAGGATGGCGGCGACGAAGCCAAGACCAAGGAATTCGTCGGCAATCTCTACGCCCATGTTCCGGTGCTCGACACCGGTGCGCGCGGCGCGACCGTAACCTTCGCGCAAAAAGGCTTGGGCGACGTGCTGCTGGCCTGGGAAAACGAGGCCTATCTGGCGCTCGACGAGTTCGGCGCCGACAATTTCGACATAGTCTACCCGCCGACCTCGATCCTGGCCGAGCCGCCGGTCGCTGTGGTCGACGCCAATGTCGATGCCAAGGGCACGCGAAAAGTCGCCGAAGCCTATCTGAGCTACCTCTACTCCAAGGAAGGCCAGACGCTGATCGCCAAAAACCATTATCGCCCGTCGAAGCCCGACCTGGTGCCGGTGGAGGACCTCGCCAAACTGCCGGAGATCAAGCTGATCACCATCGACGATCCACTTTTTGGCGGTTGGAAGAAGGCGCAGCCTTACCATTTCGGCGATGGTGGTATATTCGACCAGATCTATAAGCCGGCCCAGTAGACCCAGTAAGCTAGACTCTAGATCAGGACGACATGACCACAGCACCCGCAAAGGCGGGGTGGCGGTTCAGACAGCCGAGCGTCATTCCGGGTTTCGGATTGACGTTCGGCTTCTCTCTTGCCTACCTCACGCTCATCATCCTCATTCCCCTTTCGGGGCTGGTCTGGCGATCGGCCGCGCTCGGCTGGGCCGATTTCTGGGCGATCGCCACCGACCGCCGCACCATCAATGCGCTTGAAATCAGCTTCGGCACCGCCTTCATTGCCGCCGCGGTCAATGTCGTCTTCGGCACGATCGTCGCCTGGGTACTGGTGCGCTACAACTTTCCTGGCCGCCGCATCGTCGATGCCATGGTCGACCTGCCCTTCGCCTTGCCGACGGCGGTGGCCGGTATCGCGCTGACCACGCTCTACGCGCCGAATGGCTGGCTCGGGAGCCTGCTGGCACCGCTCGGCATCAAGGTCGCCTACACGCCGCTCGGCATCGTCATAGCGCTGATCTTCATCGGGCTGCCTTTTGTCGTGCGCACCGTTCAGCCGATCATGGAGGAGATCGACAAGGAGGTGGAGGAAGTGGCCGCGACGCTCGGCGCCAATCGCTTCCAGACCATCGCCCGGGTTCTGTTTCCGGGCCTGGCGCCGGCCATCGTCACCGGTTTCGCGCTGGCTTTCGCACGCGGTGTTGGCGAGTACGGCTCCGTCATCTTCATCGCCGGCAATCTGCCCTACAAATCCGAGATCGCGCCGCTTCTGATCGTCATCCGGCTGGAGGAATACAATTATGCGGCGGCGACCGCGATCGCGGCGATCATGCTCGCTTTGTCGTTCGTGATGCTGCTGGTCATCAATCTGGTGCAGACGTGGAGCCGCAAGCGCTATGGCTGATCCGGAGATCAAATCCTACGCACCGCACCACGAAAGCCAGTCGGCGGCAGTGACCGAAAGCCGCCCGGCGAAAGCCGTGCTGATGATCGTGACCTTTGCCTTCCTCGGCATTTTCCTGCTCTTGCCGCTGATCGTCGTCTTCAACGAAGCCTTCGCAAAAGGTCTCAGTGCTTATACGGAGGCGCTGACCAACCCAGACACGCGCTCGGCGATCCACCTGACACTGCTGGTGGCGGCGATCTCGGTGCCACTCAACGTCGTCTTCGGCATCTCCGCCGCTTGGGCGATCGCCAAGTTCGAGTTCAAGGGCAAAGCCTTCCTCACCACGCTCATCGACCTGCCGTTTTCGGTCTCGCCGGTCATTTCCGGCCTGGTCTATGTGCTTTTGTTCGGAGCACAGGGCCTGCTCGGCGCCTGGCTGAAGGCGCATGGCATCGTCATCCTGTTTGCCGTGCCGGGCATCGTGCTCGCCACCATCTTCGTCACCTTCCCCTTCGTCGCCCGCGAACTGATTCCCTTGATGCAGGAACAGGGCAATGGCGACGAGGAGGCAGCGCTGTCGCTCGGCGCCAATGGCTGGCAGGCGTTCTGGTACGTGACGCTGCCCAACGTCAAATGGGGGCTGCTCTACGGCGTCTTGTTGTGCAATGCCCGCGCCATGGGCGAGTTCGGCGCGGTCTCCGTCGTGTCGGGCCACATACGCGGATTGACCAACACCATGCCGCTGCATGTCGAAATCCTTTATAACGAGTACAATGCCGCAGCCGCCTTCGCCGTCGCTTCACTACTTGCGGGCCTGGCGCTCGTCACGCTGGTCTTGAAAACACTTCTCGAAATGCGCTACGGCGCCGAGCTCGCCGCGACGCGCGGACACTAGATGAAATAAGAGTTTGATGTCGCCCAAAGTGCGTAGCAGTTTCGGGATAACGACATGCATCGACAAAAAAGGGACGGTTGATGGAAGTTCGCGTTGCCAACGTGCGCAAGGAGTTTGAGCGGTTTCCGGCCCTCCACGATGTTTCGCTCGACATCAAGTCCGGCGAGCTGATCGCGTTGCTCGGACCCTCCGGCTCCGGCAAGACGACGCTGCTCAGGCTGATCGCCGGGCTGGAGCGGCCGACGAAAGGAACGATCTTCTTCGGCGAGGAGGATGCGTCGCAAAAGTCGATCCAGGAGCGCAATGTCGGCTTTGTCTTCCAGCATTATGCGTTGTTTCGCCATATGACGGTCGCCGACAATATCGGCTTCGGCCTCAAGGTCCGGCACGGGCCGACACGTCCGTCGGCGCAGGAAATCCGCCGCCGTGCCTCCGAGCTTCTCGACCTCGTCCAGCTTTCCGGCTTGGAAAAGCGCTATCCGGCGCAGCTTTCGGGCGGCCAGCGCCAACGCGTGGCGCTTGCCCGCGCCATGGCGATCGAACCGGCCGTGCTTTTGCTCGACGAGCCGTTCGGAGCGCTCGACGCCCAGGTCCGCCGCGAGCTGCGCCGCTGGCTGCGCGACATCCACGACGCTACCGGCTACACCACGGTCTTTGTCACCCATGACCAGGAAGAAGCGCTTGAGCTTGCCGACCGCGTCGTGGTGATGAGCCAGGGCAGCATCGAGCAGGTCGGCACCGCCGATGAAATCTACGACACGCCGAATTCACCCTTCGTCTACGGCTTCATCGGCGAATCGAGCTCGCTTCCCGTCAAGGTCGAGGACGGCCAGGTCTGGATCGCCGATCGCCCGATCGGGCTGTCCGCGCCGCAGGCAACGCAAGGCGAAGCGACGCTGTTCTTCCGCCCGCACGATGTCGAACTGGTAGACGAATGCAACGGCTGCATCGCCGGCACGGTCGCCGCCAGCCGCCGCGTCGCCGGCACCAGACGGGTGGAGCTCGAAATTGGCGGCGAGCGTCAGCGGGTCGAGGTCGAGCTGCCCGTCGACCATCCGGCGGCGCAGAAAAGCCGGGTGGCGTTCAGGCCGCGGCGCTGGAAGCTTTTTCCGGCTGTGTAGAAGGCTGTATCTAAGCGGGCTACCTCGGCGTGCTGAGAACACGCCGAAATGCATCTGCTTGGAAGAAAATCCTATCAACGGGCCGTTTCGGCAATGCTTTTTCTCACAGCAACAGCATAGATCCGGGTTGCATGCCTCGTCGCGTCGGGCATCGCCCGATTATCCTTCTGCGATAAACGGCATTTCAGGAGCGTGTTTTCATGAAGCGATTTTTGCTTGGCGTCGCCACATTGGCCGGCCTGTTCCTGGCATCCTCCCAAGCGTGGTCGGCCGACAAATTGCTGAACGCGTCCTATGATGTCGGCCGCGAACTGTTTGCGCAGGTGAACAAGGCCTTCGTCGCCGAGCACCCCGGCGTGACCATAGATCAGTCGCATGCCGGGACGTCGGCGCAGGCACGTGCCATCGCCGAGGGCCTCGGCGCCGATGTCGTCACCTTCAACCAGGTCATCGACATCGACTTCCTGGTCTCGAAGGGTCTTATCTCCGCCGACTGGCAGAAGGACTTCCCCGACAACGCCTCGCCTTTCTATTCGCTGCCGTCCTTCCTGGTGCGCGCCGGCAATCCGAAGAACATCAAGGATTGGGACGATCTCGTGCGCGACGACGTGCAGGTGATCTTCCCCAATCCGAAAACGTCGGGTAACGCGCGCTACACCTATCTTGCGGCCACCGCCTACGCAAAGGAAGCCTTCAAGGGCGACGATACCAAGGTGAAGGAATTCGTCACCAAACTGTTCAACAATGTCCCGATCTTCGACTCCGGCGGGCGCGCCGCGACCACCACCTTCGTGCAGCGCGAGATCGGCGACGTGCTGATCACCTTCGAGTCGGAAACGCGCGGCGTCCGCAGGGAGTATGGCGATGACAAGTTCGAGCAGGTGACGCCTTCGGTCAGCCTGCTGGCGGAGTTTCCGGTGGCGATTGTCGACACGGTCGCCGACGAGCATGGCACGCGTGACCTCGCCAGGACTTATCTCGACTTCCTCTACACGCCGCAGGGCCAGGACATCGCCGCCCGCAACGGACTGAGGGCTCGCGACGCGGCGGTCGCCGCCAAATACAAGGCTGAGTTTCCCGATGTCCGCCTGCTGACGGTGGAGGACGTCTTCGGCGGCTGGGCCAAGATCCAGGCCGAGCATTTCGCCCCGGGCGGGTTGCTCGACCAGACTTATGGCAGCCGCTGAGCAAGCCATCTTCGAACTTGAAGCGAAAGCCGGCTTTTGCCGGCTTTCTTCGTTTTCGCGGTCCGGAAAGGTGATTTCGCGCATTTCCGGGCGCACCATCCAAAACGTCACGAAGAATCAACGTGTTTGTGCCTACTGTGCCATCAGACGGCTTGTTTTCGCGAAACTGCATCGTGCGACCAAACGTCATGATTTACACACAAACAACCGCCAGATGCGGGCGGTTGGGGTTTTCATGAACTGAATCGGGCATGCTTACCAAAAAAGGCAAATACGGCCTCAAGGCCCTCGTGCATCTGTCAGGCTTGCCGGTCGGTCAGCTCGCATTCGTCAACGACATTGCCGTCGCCAACAACATCCCGAAGAAATTCCTGGATGCCATTCTGGGCGAATTGCGCAATGCCGGCTTCGTCCAGAGCCGCAAGGGCAAGGAAGGCGGCTATCGCCTCGCCCGGCCAGCCTCCGAGATCAAGATCGGCCATGTCGTGCGTGTCCTCGACGGGCCGCTGGCGCCAATCCCTTGCGCCAGCCGCACCCAATATCAGCGCTGCGAGGATTGCGACGAAGCGACATGCCAGGTCCGGAACATGATGCTGGAGGTGCGCCAGGCGATCGCCGAGGTGCTGGACAATCGCAGCCTCGCCGCGATGCGCGATGCCGACAATGACGATTTTCCAGTCGAGCTGACATCGCAGATCTGATCAGCCGCCGCTAAAGCGGAATCCGCGCCGGCGACCCGCTCAGGAATTCGCCTCGAACAGGCTCACGACGTCGCCGACAATGTCGGCGATCGGGCGCGTCGCATCGAGCGTCAATGCGTTCTCGTCGGCTGCCGGAGCTTCTAGCGTGGCAAACTGACTGTTGACCAGGCTTGCCGGCATGAAATGGCCCTGGCGGGAGCCGACACGCTGCTTCGCGGTCGCGGGATCGATTTCCAGATAGAGGAAAACGATGTCCTGGCAAAAGCCGCGCAGACGCTCGCGGTAGCTGCGCTTTAGCGCCGAACAGGCGGCCACCACGCCCTGGCCATCGCCGACCGATCCCGCAATGCGCCGGCCGATCGCGTCGAGCCAGCCTTCGCGCAATGCGTCGGTCAGCGGCTCGCCGCTTGCCATGCGCGCGACGTTTTCCGGCGGATGCAGCCGGTCGCCCTCGACGAAGATGGCGCCCAACGCTGCGGCCAACGCTTCGCCGACGGCCGATTTGCCACAACCGGCGACGCCCATCACTACGACGGCCGGTGCGGGTCGAACGCGATGCCCCTGCGTTTGTGCTGCCTTTTCGTCCACGATGCGGATCAGCGGCTGGCCGGCGCGCGGCCGTAAAGCAGGAGCATGGCGACGATGACGACGCCGTAGATGATCTGCCGCCCCGCCTCCGGCATCTGCATGACCGAAAGAATGGATTGCAAAAGCGTGATCAGGATGACGCCCGCGACCGTGCCGAGATACGAGCCGCGGCCGCCGAGGATCGAGGTGCCGCCAAGCACGACCGCTGCGATCGACGGCAGGAGATAGGCGTCGCCCATAGACTGCGCCGCCTTGGAGGCATAGCCGGCCAGAAGCACGCCGCCGAAGGCGGAGAGCCCGCCGGACACGGCGAAGGCGATCAGCACGACGCGCCGCGTGTCGATGCCGGAGAGGTAGGCGGCGCGCTCGCGGTTGCCGATACCGTAGACGGTACGGCCGAAGCCGGTGCGGGTCAGCACGAAAACCATCGCAGCACCGATCAGCGCCCAGATGACGACCGCGTTGGGCACGCCCGGAATGGCGAAGCCGGTCGCCAGATAGCGCATCGCCCGGGTCGCCGAATCCTGCGGCGAGAACCCACCCGTATAAACCACCATCAGCCCTTGCGCGACGGCATTGGTGGCGAGCGTGATGATCATCGAGGGAATGCGCAGATAAGCGACGCCGATGCCGTTGACGACGCCGATCGCGACACCGCAGAAGATGCCGAACGGGATCGCCAGCGCCGCGCCGACCGGGCCGTAGGCGGCGGCCGCACATGCCATCATTGCGCCCGCCGCCACCGACCATGGCACCGACAGGTCGATCTGGCCGAGCAGGATGACTAGCATCATGCCAGTGGCGATGACGCCGAGAAACGAGGCCACCTTGAGCTGCTGCAGCAGATATTCCGGCGACAGGAAGCTGCGCGAATAGAGGCTGCCGACAAACAGCAGCAGCACGATGCAAGCAAAGGCGGTCAGCACCGCGGGATCAGCGCGGCGGATGAATTTCGGCATGCGGCCGGCGATGCGGCCCATGGTCGTTTCGCTCACAGGAACCACTCCAGCCGGTTACGGACCCTGAACAGGGCGAAGGCGCCGAGGCTGACGGCGATCAGCAGGATGACGCCCTGGAACAGCGGCTGCCAGAGCGGATCGAAATCGAAGACGAAGAGCAGGTCGCCGATGGTACGGAAGGCGAGCGCGCCGAAGATCGCGCCAATGGCGCTGCCCTTGCCGCCGAACAATGAGACGCCGCCAAGCACCACGGCGGCGATCGAGAACAGCGTATAGGCATTGCCGCTGGCATAGGCCGCCTCGCCCGTATAGGTGAAGAAGGTCAAGAACAGCCCGCCGATCGCGGCCAGCAGGCCGGCGAGCGCATAGGCGGCGAACTTGCCGCGGCGGATCGGCACGCCGGACATGTAGGCCGCCGTCTCCGACGATCCCGCGGCATAGGCCGCGCGGCCGAGCACCGATCGGCTGAACGGCACCCAGACCACGAGCACGACGGCCAGCAGCGCCACCAGGCTCGCCGGCACCACGCCGAACAGCCGCCCGGTCAGCGCGTCGGCGAGATCCTCGTTGACCGAGCCGCCCGGGAACGGCCGAAGCAGCAGCGCGATGCCGAAATAGACCGCGCCGGTGGCGATGGTGGTGACGATCGGCTGCAGCCTTCCGTAGATGACGATGGCGCCGTTGATCGCCCCGCACAGCAGCCCGGTGCCGAGCACCGCGACGACGCCGAACGTGGTTTCGATGCCGGTGCCGATGACCAGCCATGAGGCCAGGCAGTTGGTCAGCAGAAAGATCATGCCGACGGAAAGGTCGATGCCGGCGGTGATCACCACCAGCGTCTGCGCCATGGCGACGAAGGCGAGCAGCACGCCCTTGTTGGAAGCCGTCTGCACGACATTGGCGGTAAAGCCCGCCGGATGGTTCGAGGTGTAGATCGTAAACATCACGATGAAGATGCCGAACGCCAGCAGCGTTCCGCGTTGTTCGGCAAGCCAGTAGCGCCAGTCTTTCACGCGTCCGCTCCTTGGCCAACAGGCATCTCTTCGCCATGGATGTTGAGCGCGCTGGCGATCAGCGCCCGCTCGGTGATCTCGGCGCCGACCAGCTCGCGCTTTACTGCTCCGTCATAGAGCACCAGCACCCGGTCGCAGCAGCCGATCAGCTCGTCATAGTCGGTCGAGTAAAACAGGATCGCCGCGCCTTGGTCGGCAAGCTTGCGCATCAGCTGATACAGTTCCTGCTTCGTGCCGACATCGATGCCCCGCGTCGGGTCGTTGAGCAGGATGATGCGTGGCTGCCGCATCAGCCATTTGGCGATGACGACCTTCTGCTGGTTGCCGCCGGACAGTGCGCCGACCGGAATGTCGAGGCCTGCCGTCTTGATCGCCAGCAGAGCTACCATGTCGTCGATCAGCCGCTGCTCGGCGGCACGGTCGATGATGCCGGCCCTGGACAGCCGGTCGAGTGCGGCGAAGGAGAGGTTTTCGCGCACCGTCATCGGCAGCATCAGGCCTTCCGTCTTGCGGTCTTCCGGGATCAGCGCCATGCCGATCCGGTCACCGCGCGCCTTGGCCGGGCTGGCGATCGCCACCGGTTTGCCGTCGATCAATATCTGCCCGCTGAGGCCGCGCAGCACGCCGAAGAAGGCGAGCAGCAATTCGCGCTGGCCCTGGCCGTCGAGACCGCCGAGGCCGACGACCTCGCCTGCGCCGACCGACAGCGAGATATTGTCCAGCCGGTCGGTCCAGGAAAGCTTGCGCGCCTCCAGCACGGGAGCGGCGGTGGCCGGCGCGCGCATCGGCCTCGGTGGGAAAATATGGCTGTATTCGCGGCCGATCATCAGCTCGACGACTTCATTGTCGCTCTTGGTGCCTGCTGCGTAGCTGGCGACATTGCGGCCGTTGCGGAAGACCGTGCACTGGTCGGCAAGCTCAGCGATCTCGTTCATGCGATGCGAGATGTAGAGCAGCGCCAGCCCTTCCGAGCGCAGCCGCTTCAGCACGCCGAAAATTTTGGCGACGTCGGCCGCAGTCAGCGCCGAGGTCGCCTCGTCGAGGATCAGGATGCGCGGCTTCCTGGCAAGTGCTTTGGCGATCTCGACCATCTGCCTTCTTGAAAGCGGAAGATCCTTGACCAGCGCCAGCGGGTGGATGTCGGCAGCGCCCGCGCGCGCAAGGGCTTCTTCCGCGATGCGTCGCTGCGCCTTGCGGTCGATCATGCCGAAGCGTTTCGGCGGATCGGAAATGACGATGTTGTCGGCAACGCTGAGTTCGGGGACGAGCGACAGTTCCTGGAAAATGCAGACGATGCCGGCCTGGTTGGCCGCGGCCGGCGAAGCGAAGCTCACATCGCTTCCGTCCAGCATCATGCGGCCTTCGTCAGGCGCGACGACGCCGGCCATGACCTTAATCAGCGTCGATTTGCCGGCGCCGTTTTCGCCGAGGATTGCGTGAATGCTGCCTAGTGTTACCGAAAGCTCGGCCTTTTCCAGCGCCCGCACACCGCCATAGCGCTTGGATATGCCCTCCATGCGGAAGAGCGGAACCGCACCGTCCATCGGCCCTCCCAAGGCGCTTGTTCTTCGGGACCGGCGCCGCGGCATTATCCCGCGGCGCCGAGCGATCAGTCTATTGGTTTTCCTTGCTCTGGCCCATGATTTCCTGCGCCGTGAAATTGATGCCGCAGGTCGGGAAAGAGTTGCCGACGAAGAAATTGTCGGACTGGTCGGGGAAATAGTCCTCGCCTTCTTTGAAGTTCGGATGCTCGACGATCGCCAGCGGCAGCTTCACCGCTTGCGGGACGACCTGGCCTTCGAGCGCTGCGATTGCCGTCTTGATGGCGACCGCCACCTGTGCGGGGCCGGTTCCGGCCGACGAACATTTCAGCCCGTCTGCGGCAAACTTGGCGCAGAATTTGCGGAAGCCGTTCTCCGTTTCGCCGCCGAACGGCACGAACGGATGCTTGGCGTCGATCATCGCCTGGACGATGCCGGTGTCGCCGCCCTGCCCGGTGACGCCGTCGAAGGGGCCGTTGGTGGCGATCGCGTCGGCCGACGCCTTTTGGGCCACGCCATCGTCCCATTTGCCGATGACTTCGGTGACCTCCCACTTCTTACCCGAAGCGTTGAGAACTTCATGGATGCCGCTGTGGCGGTCGGTGTCGACCGACGTGCCGGCAACGCCGCGCACTTCGAGGATCTTGCCACCATTGGGAATATGCTTGATCAGCCAGTTGGCCCACAACTCGCCAAGGCCTTTCTGATCGACATTGACGTTGATGGCGTCCTTGGTGTCGAGAGTGTTGTCGAAGGCGACCAGCACGACGCCGGCTTCCTTGGCGCGCTTGATGACCGGTCCGAACGCCGTCGGATTCTGCGCGTTGACGACGATCGCGTCATAGCCGGAATCGATGAAGTTGTTGATCGCCGAAATCTGCGCCGGCACGTCTTCGCCGGTCGAGACGACCTTGAATTCCTTCAGTTTCGCCGCGACCTCCGGCTGCGCCGCATAGGCTTTTGCCGTCTGCACCATCTGGATGCGCCAGGTGTTGGCGATGTAGCCATTGGCGAGCGCGATGCGGTACGGGCCTTCTTTCTTGGGGAACTTGAAGAACTGCGTGTCGGCCGCCCATGGCGCGAAGCATTCCGGCTCGGCAGAGGGGCCCTTGACGATTTCGGCTTCGGCGAGCGCCGACGAACTCAGCATAACCAATGCGGTGGCGGCAATGATGCCACCAACGAGTGACTTGATCATCGATATTCCTCCCAGTTGCAGTTCTGATTGTTCTTACGCGTCTGGCGCGTCTGGCCCGGCACCTCCCGCCTTGCTCGTCGCGCCTTCCAGGCGGCCGAATGCCGACCCGATCTCCTCCCTTGCCGGTTGGTAAACCGAAGTAAAAACTATCATATTATACATAATAAACAAGTGTGAGCTGTCGCTTATATATAATAAACAGACTTCGGGCTTTGCCGCGACTTCCGCCTAGAGGCAGATGGTAGCGCTACCATTACTTGTTGTAAAGGGCATTTCGCAATGCCTGCTAAGTGCTTTCAGCGGGCAGTGCTCTCGCGGCGCTTAAGCTCGAAGCCAAGATCGACGACCGACTCTTGCGGCCGCTTGCCTGCAATCGCCGCGAGCGCCATAGCGACCGAGCGCCGGCCGATCTCGTAGCGAGGCGTCCGGATGCTGGTGACCGATGGAAAAGCCACTTCCATCATGTCGAGATCGTTGAAGCCTGTGATGCCGATCGTCTTCGGCACGGCGATCGAGGCGCGGTGGCACTCGAACAGTACGCCGAGCGCGATGTCGTCGTTGTTGCAGAAAACCCCGTCGAGCATCGGCACCTTGGCCAGTGCGTCACGAAACAGTTCGCGGCCGAGCGTCACGCTGGACGGCACCGGCGTGGTGGTGATCAGCCGCGGGTCGAACAGACCGGCCGCCTCCATCGCCGCGCGATAGCCTGCCAAACGACGCTGCGAGCGCGGGTCCATGCGCGCGCCGATGAAGCCGATGCGGCGATAGTCCATTTCGATCATGTGCTCCGTCGCCGCCTTGCCGCCGTCGAAATGCGAGAAGCCGACCATCATGTCAACCGGATCGGGCCCGGTCTCCATGACCTGTACCACCGGGCAGCCGGCCGTCTCGAGCAGTCTTCGCGACGTTGGCGTCTGGTCGATGCCCGCCACGATCAGCGCCGCCGGACGCTGCGGGCCGAACACCTGCAGCAGCCGTTCCTCCTCGAGGCCGGAATAATGGGTATTGCCGAGCTGGATACGGTAGGAACTGTCGGACAGGCTGTCATAGATGCCGCGCAGCACTTCGGCAAAGACGCTGTTGGTGAGCGACGGCACCAGCACGCCAAAGACCTCGGCGCGCGCCGAAGCCAGCGCCCGCGCATTCGGGTCGGGCAGATAGCCGAGCTCATCGACAGCCGCCTGGATCTGGCGGCGCAGATCTTCCGAAACACGCCCCGGCTCGCGCAAGGCGCGGGAAACCGTGATGGCGCCGACACCGGCCTTACGCGCGACATCGGCGATCGTCGGACGGCCGCCGCCGCGGCGCGAGCGCGGCTTGGTCACAGCCTTGTCCCGAACGCGGCGCCTTCGCCAAAGCGCGGCCACGAAATGCTGTTCAGCGTCTTTGCCACTATCGCCATGCCAACCCGACTTGCCGCACCCGTCTGGCGTCGCGCAGCCTTACCCCATTGTCAAGCTAACCGGCCAGGACAGCTACCCGAACTCGGGTAGCGCCACAGTTTGAATTTCGGCTGTGGGTGGTGAGCGGGCGTCTTGTCGTCCACCGTGCTCAGGCTTCTACGCCGTGCGTCGTCCGCTGCGCCACCTCGTGGCGTACGGCAATGCGAACAAGTAGAGACCGCTGAGCATGAGCAAGGCGAGCGGGATCAGCGGCATGAGGTATACCCAGTAGGCGGGCTCGACACCTGCGCCCAAGGTGATGAAAATGGCAGCGACGACCGCCGTAAAAATGATCGACAGCCAGCGGTGGAGTTGCCGAATCCACGTGTTCCAGTTCATGAGCACCTCCTCTGAAGACGAGCTGAAGCGGATCGGGCGACCCGCTTGGCGCCAGCCTTCTTGCAAGCTTGTTTGATTTGATGACGTCTTGTTGGCCATTGCCCGTTGGCGCCGGCACGCCTTACTCTATCCGCGCCAGGACCTGCTCCAGGTTCGCAAAGAACCGCTGCCACCCATATTTGGCACCCTGGTAATACTGCTGCTGATCCGGCCGGAAGCCCAACTGCTCCATGCGCAGATGGGTCCCCGTGCTCGTGGGGGTGAGCGTCCACGTGACGACACTCCGGAGATCCTTGGTATCCCACGTGTAAGACAGCGTCTTGTTGGGCTCGACTGCCTGGACCTGACAGTCGACCGCCCCCCAGTCCGCGCTAAGATTGAAACGGTGCCCCTCGTCTGGCTTGAAATCGTTCTTCATCAGCCACTCCTCGATCAGGTGTGATTGCGTGAGGGCGCGCCAGATCTTTTCCGGCGGAAAAGCTACCTCCCGTTCGACAACGACGGCGCGCGTTTCGGTCTCAGTATTGGTCATTGGTCCATCCTTTTGAGCAAATCTTCGAGGTTGTCGAACCGGCTTTGCCAGAACCCAGCCATTTGGTTCGTCCAGTCGATCAGCGGCGCCAAGGCGCCGAGCTCCGCGCTATAGTGCGTGTTGCGGCCTTCGTGCCGGTCGCGCACCAACCCGGCCTGCTTCAGAACCCCAAGGTGCTTTGACACTGCCGGTTGCGAGACCCCAGCCCGAGCGGTCAGAGCCGCGACGGTCTGGTCTCCGTCGCGACACAGCCGCTCGAAGATGGCCCGTCGCGTCGGATCGGCAAGCGTTCTGAAAAGGATCTCATGGGGCTGTGACATGGCAATCGATAACTCGCTGGCTATTTGATCAATCAATAACCGCCGAGATATGTGTAAGTCAAGCAGGAACGTGGCCCGGTGATAGCGGACTGTCAGCCATTAGTCAGCGAACTTCCGCTGGGGGTCGTGAGCCGAAATTCAAAGGGTCAGTGCTCAGCCCATTGCCGCGGCGCTGCGCCGCGCTTTCCACAGCAGCAGCACCATGGCCGCTATGTTCAGCAGGTTCCAGGCAACGCCGTTGAGGAATGCGGCGGCGTAGGAGCCGGTCAGATCGTAGATCCAGCCCGACATCCAGCCGCCGATCGCCATGCCGAAGATCGTCGCCATGATTACGATGCCGACGCGCTGGCCGGCCTCTCTGGCCGGCATGTATTCGCGCACGATAATGGCATAGCAAGGCACGATGCCGCCCTGCGACAGACCGAAAACCAGCGAGACGACGTAAAGCGAGGCGAGCCCGTCGAAGGGGATGTAAAACAATAGCGACAAGCCTTGCAGTACCGAGCCGATCAGCAGGGTTTTCACGCCGCCGATGCGATCGGCAAGAAAACCGGATGCCAGCCGGCTGATGACGCCCGCCACCATCATGATCGACAGCATGTCGGCGCCACGCGCCATGCCATAGCCGAGGTCCATGCAATAGGCGACGATATGGACCTGCGGCATCGACATCGCCACGCAGCAGCCCAGGCCGGCGACGACGAGCAGCATCTGCAGGGCTGCCGGCGACAGCGATATCGGCTGGACGGGCCGGCTGCCGGGCGACCCGGGAGCGGCGGCACGTGGCGCGCCGCGCCTGAGCAGCAGGATCAGCGGCACCATAGTCGCGACGCAGACGACGCCTATCGCGCCATAGGTGAAGCGCCAGCCTTCGCTCTGCATGACATAGGGCATCGCCATCGGCCAGACCGCCCCGGCGAGATAGCTGCCGGCGGCGGCAGCCGTCACCGCGACGCCGCGCCGGCGGTTGAACCAGTGCGAGATGTCGGCGATCAGCGGCCCGAAGATCGCCGACGTGCCGACGCCGATCAAAAGCCCCTGGGCAAGAGTAAACTGCAGGATCGAAGTGGTCAGCGACGCCAGCAGGAAACCAGTGCCGAGCGCCACCGAGGCAATGAGCGCCGGTATCCAGTAGCCCACGCGGTCGATGGCGCGGCCGACCACAACATTACCGACGGCGAAGCCGACCATGGTCGCGGTATAGGGCATCGACGCGGCGGCGCGATCGACGCCGAATTCGGCCTGCACCGCCGGCAGCACCACGACGACCGCCCACATGCCGACGCCGCCGATCGTCGCCAGCAGCATCGAGATGCCGAGCCGCATCCAGGCATAGGCGCTGTCGATGCCGGGGCTGCTTGGCTGGCTGGAGAAGGTTGTGGTCAAGGCGTTTCCTGTCCGCGATTCTGCAAAATCGACCGGTTCGACACCACTATCGGCACATTGGCGGCGCCGTGCAGCGCCACATCACGCAAATCCGTGGCTCCAGGGATTTGAGTTGAAGTGGAACAGTGGCCGCCGTCCCGGAGTTTTCCATCAACGCACCAATGGAAGGAGTTTGTCATGACCGCGAAAAGGAAATGGTCGGC
This sequence comes from Mesorhizobium sp. BHscii, assembly GCF_053848065.1. Lineage (NCBI taxonomy): Bacteria > Pseudomonadati > Pseudomonadota > Alphaproteobacteria > Hyphomicrobiales > Phyllobacteriaceae > Mesorhizobium > Mesorhizobium sp. BHscii. The sequence continues at coordinate 28,718 of NZ_JBSPKW010000020.1, forward strand.
CGAGGTGACGGAGCACAGCGATGCGCTGGACCTCGAGGAGCACGTCTTCGAATCCCACGACCCTAAAAAGATCGCGGCCTCGCTGAAGCGATCGGCCGAACATAGTGACCGGCGCAAGGCCGAGCCGTTCCAATCCGCCATGTCGATGCTGAATTTCTACATCAACCGTGCCGGCAAGAACCTGCCGGCCAAGCAGAAGAAAGTCCTGGAGGACGCCAAGGACGAACTGCGCGCGGTGTTTGGGCGCCCCAGAGAAGATTAGAGGGCCGGCCTACCTCGACTTGATGACGCTATCTGTATTGGCCAACAGCTTGCGCACCGCGTTGCGCGCCGCATCCGGCCGCTGCAGGCGAATGTTCTTTTCGATCGCCTCGTGCAGCTTCTGCGCGTGCTGCAAATCGTCCAGTTCCCGCGTCGTATAGGCGAACAGATGATCGAAGGCCGATTCGATCAGCACACCGAGCGGCACCAGAAGGTCGTTGCCCGAGGCGCGCAGGATGGCCAGATGAAAACGCGTGTCCGCGCGGGTGCGCTCCTGCAGCGTCGTCGCTTGGCCCATCTCCCGGCAGGCCTGGCTGATCTCGGCCATCTGCTCGTCGCTACGCCGGATCGCGGCAAAGGCGCTGGCTTCCGGCTCGATAATGTGGCGGAACTCCTGCACCGTTTTCAGGAACACCTCGCGGTCGGGCGAGGTCGCGTACCAGGCCAGCACGTCGCGGTCGAGCAGGTTCCAGCGCTCCTTCGGCTCGACCCAGCTGCCGATCTTCGGACGCGACGCCAAAAGGCTTTTGGCCATCAGCATCTTGATCGCTTCGCGCACCGCCGAGCGGCTGACGTCGAAAGTCTCGGACCATTTGGCCTCGTTGGGCAGGATGGTTCCCGGCGGATAGTCGCCGCGCACGATCCTGAGACCGATCTCGTTGGCTAGTGACGCATGCACGCTCGATCCGGGGATCAGCGCCGCATCGGTACGGCGCGCGCCGGGCGGACGGGCAGCCTGTGCCTTGACCTTGGCCCGTGCATTAACCGTGGTAAGTCGCTTTTTCGATCTTGCGTCCGACATCCATGTTCCCCGGCACATGCTGAACTCAAGGCGCGGCAAAGCAGGAGCGGTTCGCCCCAGCAATCTCACCTCGTAGGTTTTCGTGAACCGGTGTGACGGGGCGCCCGTCGATCGGACGCCCCGAAACTGCGAACCTACTTCTGGATGCAGGTGTCGGCCGTATCCTTGGTGCACTCGTCGAGACCGGTGAAGACCGGATCGGCGACCGGCTTGCCTTCGATCAGGTCAATCATCACCGAGGGCGCCTTGTAGCCCATCTCGAACGGCCGCTGGCCGACCAGCGCGGTCACCAGACCCTCCTTGGCGATCGCCACTTCCTCACCGATCGTATCGGCAGCGCCGATGACGAACTCGTTCTTGGCGATCTTGTCGGCCATCGGCTTGAACAGGTCGCGATAGGGCTGCGGCGCACCGAACAGCGGCCAGCCGCCCATGATGCCAAAAGCGTCGAGATCGGGATTGGCGGCGAGGATATCGGTCATCGCCTGCACGCCCTTGGCGCCGTCGTCATTGGTGAACACCGGGCAGCCGGCGACCTCGGTCCAGCCGCCCTCGCCGGCGAGCGCCGGGAGATCCTTCTGGCCTGTAAGCGCGTCGCGCATGCCCTGAGCGCGGCGCAGGATGTTGTCGGCCGCCGGATTGCCTTGGATGGTGCAGATCTTGCCGCCATCCGGCTTGGCCTTCTTGATATACTCGCCGATCTTGTAGCCCATCAGGTAGTTGTCGGTGCCGAGATAGGTCTTGCGTAGCGCCGCATCTTCCTTGCTGAGGTCGGCGTCGAGCGTCATGATCGGGATCGACGGATTGGCGCTTTTGATCGTCTGCGCGATCAGCGGCGCGTTGGACGGCGAAATGGCCATCGCCACCGTGTCTGGCTTGCTCAGCATGTCCTGAACGATCTGGGCTTCGCCGGCCTCGTCCGAGGTCGACGCCGGACCTGTGTAGAAGCATTCATATTCCGAGTTGGCGTTTTCCGAGTTCCATTTCTGGCAACCCTGGTTGATGGCCTCGAAGAACGGATTGTCGAGCCCCTTCACCACGATGACGAGCTGTTTCTTGGCCATAGCCGGTCCGGCGCCCAACGCCAGCATGGCGACGGCAGCGAGCAATAGTGATTTCCTCATTTCAGTCCTCCCTTGAAACAGACGGACACGGCGTGCCCGCCACACAGACCGGCCCGGATGCGCGATGACAGAGGTTCGTTTCGCGAGCGCTCGTGTCGCCAAGCCGGGCCGATAAGTATTTCCAGATGCGGCCGCAGACCAGCGCGGTACGGACGCTGCCCGATCTCGACCGATAAACTCCGCCGATTCCGCCGGCGCGCCGGAACAGGAGATCGGCATAATCTCCTCCGACGCTTAGCTAATATCGGCTTGCGACCAACGTCAATTGCTATTTGTCCTACAAAACGGATTTTTCGAAAGAAGCCGCTGTTGACGGCAAGGGGGCATGTGCGTAAATGGGCGAAAGCGCTGTTCCCGGGAGGGGCTGGGAAGAGCGAGGCCGCGGCAGAACCGCTGGCCGGAAGCACGGGGAGGAAGCAGTCTGGTGTCGGTTCTCGAACTCGCCAACATCTCGAAACATTTCGGCGCCATCCAGGCCGTCAACGACGTTTCGCTGTCGATCGAGGCCGGACAGGTGGTCGGCCTGATGGGCGATAACGGCGCCGGCAAGTCGACGCTGGTCAAGATGATCGCCGGCAATTTCCGCCCGAGCCACGGCACGATGCAGATGGACGGCAAGGAGCTGATCCTGCACAAGCCGGTGGAGGCGCGCCAGCACGGCATCGAGATCGTCCATCAGGATCTGGCGCTGTGCAACAATCTGACGGCCGCCGCCAACGTCTATCTCGGCCGCGAGCTGCGCCGCGGTGTCGGGCCGTTTCGCATCCTCGACTACGCCGCGATGTACAAGCGCGCCGGCCAGATCTTTGCCGTGCTGAAATCCGAAACCCGCCCGCGCGACTTGGTCAAGCAGATGTCGGGCGGCCAGCGGCAAGCGGTGGCGATTGCCCGCACCATGCTTTCGCAGGCTAAGATCGTGCTGATGGACGAGCCGACGGCGGCGATTTCGGTCCGACAGGTCGCCGAGGTGCTGAACCTGATCCGCCATTTGCGCGACCAGGGCATTGCGGTCGTGCTGATCAGTCACCGCATGCCCGACGTCTTTGACGTTGCCGACCGCGTCATCGTCATGCGGCGCGGCCGCAAGGTTGCCGACAAGACGATCGCGTCGAGTTCGCCCGAGGAAGTCACCGGGCTCATCACCGGCGCCATCGAACAGGTTTGATGTCAGCGGGTTTCACCACGCAAGCAGATAAAGGTCGACGATGGCAGTAACTCTTGACCAGACGATCGCGCAGAAGCAGCATACTTTGCTGACCAGGGTGTTTGCCAGCCAGACCTTCTGGGTGGTGATCGCGGTCATCCTCGCCTGCCTGTTCCTGTCTGTCGCCACGGATTCGTTCGCCACGACGAAGAACCTCTACAACATCACCCGTAACGTCACCTTCGTCGCCATCGTCGCTCTGGGCATGACCTTCGTCATCATCACCGGCGGCATCGACCTTTCGGTCGGTTCGGTGCTTTGCCTCTGTTCGATGGTGCTGGCGGTGACCATGCATGCCGGCTACGGCATCGAGATCGGCATTGCCGCTGCAATCGCGACAGCGCTGATCATCGGCGCCTTCAACGGTATATTGATCGCCTATCTCGGCTTTCCGCCGTTCGTGGTGACGCTCGGCATGCTGTCGATTGCGCGCAGCCTTGCCATGGTCGCCTCCAACAACACCGTCGTCTTCCAGTTCGGGCCGGATCACGACAAGCTTCTGGCGCTGGGCGGCGGCGCCTTTGTGTTCGGCATCGCCAATCCGGTGCTCTACACGATCGTGCTGGCACTGATCACCGGCTTCGTCCTGCGCTGGACGAAATTCGGCCGGCACATCTTCGCCATCGGCGGCAATGAGCATGCGGCGACGCTGACCGGCGTTCCGGTGCGCCAGATCAAGGTCGCGGTCTATATGATCTCGGCGCTGGCGGCCGGTATCGCCGGCATCATCCAGACCGGCTGGCTTGGCGCCGTCACCACCAATCTCGGCAACGGCATGGAGCTTCAGGTCATCGCCGCGACCGTCATCGGTGGCGCCAACCTGGCCGGCGGCATGGGCACGGCCTTTGGCGCCGTCGTTGGCGCGGCGCTGATCGAAGTGATCCGCAACAGTCTCGGCCTGCTCGGCATCAATGCCTTCTGGCAAGGCGTGTTCATCGGCGGCGCCATTCTGCTGGCGGTCCTGTTCGACCGGATCCGCAATTTCAGGCGCAACGAATAGACCGCAGGTGACGGACGCTATTCGTTCCCTTGCTATCGCTCAGTCTGATAATCGGCCGGTACGGCCCATGTCGGTCCCAGGCGTGCGCATGTGCCTTGACGCAGGCCCGGACTGAGCCGCACTATCCCCATTGCAGGCGAAGGGAGGCCAGTCGCCTGCGGGAGGATATACCCATGACGGAAGCGATCAGGCTCTACTGGGGCCGGTTCGGACATGTTTCTGTCCTGAACGTCGCCAGCGACTTCGTCACCCATGCCCATGTCGAGGCGCATATCATCATTGGCTGGAAGGCACGGCCGGCGAGATGACCATCGGTCGCGAAACGGTGCGGCTTGGGCCCGGCACCGCCGCCGGCATCAATTCCTTCCAGCCGCACAGCCACGCTTTGTCCAGCGACGGCCGGCCCGGCCTGTTCCTCGCCTTCTACATCGATCCGGACTGGGCGCGCCGGCGTCGCGACCTGCCGTCGTCCGCGCCGCTATTTTCAGCACCGGCGATCACGCTGGAGCCCTGGCTGCACAAGGCGGCAGCCAACCTTCTCGACCATCTCAGCGACAATGAGAGCATCGACGACATCGCCAAATACGAGATCGAGCGCTTCATCGACAGCGTGCTCGACGCCGCCGACGCCTCGGCACCGCAAGTAGCACGCGCCCGCGTCCACACCATGCAGGATTTCCGTGTCCGCAAGGCGATCCAGCTGATGAAGGCCAATGTCTGCGAGCGTATCTGCTTCGACGATGTGGCACGCAGCGTCGGCCTGTCGCGGCCGCATTTCTTCGCGCTGTTCAAGGAGCAGACCAATCTGACGCCCAACGTCTACTGGAACACGTTGCGCATGGAGGAAGCCGTGCGGCAGTTGCAATGGTCGCAGGAGCCGCTGATCTCGGTCGCCTGCAATCTTGGCTTCACCACCCAGGGCAATTTCTCGCGCTTCTTCCGCGATCATGTCGGCGTTCCGCCGACACTCTATCGCGAGGCGGCGCGGGCCATTTCCTGAGCCGCCTGGCAGCCGTTTTTCAGACTATTTGATAGGCGGTCAAGACGCATTGATAAGCGCCGCCGGGCCCGCCGCCCTACCCTCGCGACATAAATGCTTGCAAGGGAACGACCATATGGCGAAAGTTACCATCTCCAGCGTCATCGACGCGCCGGTCGAAAAGGTTTGGGCGCGCATACGCGACTTCAACGGCCTGCCGAGCTGGCATCCGCGTATGGTCGAAAGCCATATCGAGGACGGCAAGGATCCCGGCACGATCGGCTGCGTGCGCAACTTTCAGCTCGCCAGCGGCGCCCGCATTCGCGAAAAGCTGCTCGACTTCTCCGACTGCAATTTCCTCGTCAGCTACTCCATCCTGGAGACACCGCAGCCGCTGACCAACCACAAGGCGACGCTGCAGCTGCGGCGGGTGACCGATGGCGACCGCACCTATGCCGAATGGACCGCCAGCTTCGACGCGCCCCCGGAAGAAGCCGACAAACTGGCCGAGGGCATGGGCGCCAACGTCTTCCAGGGCGGTTTTAACGCTTTGAAAAGTCATTTCGCCGGCCAAAGTTGAGCAAAAGGAGCCTTCCATGGCGCTCGCCCTGCAGACTTTCTCGACGGTCAAGGACGCCAATGCGGCGCTGAAAGCCGCCGGTACCCGCTATCTCGGCGGCGGCACGCTGGTCGTGCGCGCCGCCAATGAAGGCGATGTATCGGTCTCCAGCCTCATCAGGTCGACCGAGCCGGCGCTGTCGGCCATCACCGTTTCCGGCGGCAAGGTCCGCATTGGCGCTTCGGTGACGATGGCGGCGATCGCCCGTCATCCGGATCTCGCGTCGCTTGCCCACGCGGCGCGCGCCGTCGGCGGCCCGGCGATCCGCAACATGGCGACCGTCGGCGGCAATCTCTTCGCCCCGGCGCCCTATGGCGACTTCACCGTGGCGCTGCTGGCACTGGACGCAGCCGTCAATATCGACGACGGCGAGCTACCGATCGAAACCTTCCTGGCAAAACGCGAAAGCAACCACGCCATCATCACCGCAGTTGGATTTACGTTTCCGGCTGAAGGCTTTCGCTTCCTGAAAGTGTCGAGGATCAAGCCGAAGGGCGTCTCGGTGCTGAGCATCGCCGCCGTGCTGGAACAGGCACCGGACGGAACCGTGTCTTCGGCACGGATAGCGCTTGGCTGCATGGCCGACCGGCCGATGCGTGCGACGGCGGCGGAGAAAGCGCTGCTCGGCAGGACGCTCACCAGCGATGGCATCGCGCCGGCGCTTGCTGCGGCCGGCGACGGCACCTCGCCTGTTACCGATCCGATCGCCAGTGCCTGGTATCGCAACGAAGTCCTGCCGGTCCATCTCGGCCGGCTGCTACTCGGCTGAAATATCCAGGGGAGCGCGCTTGCCCACGAGCAGGCGCGCAAGGAGGAAACATGACAAAGGTCCCGGTTCAGCTCACGCTCAACGGCGCGGAGAAGGCCGAATTCATCGACAGCGGTACGACGCTGCTCAACGCACTGCGCGACAAGATCGGCGACACCTCACCGAAAGGCGGCTGCCATCAAGGCACATGCGGCGCCTGCTCGGTGATCATCGACGGTGAGCTCCGGCTCTCCTGCCTGACGCTGGCCGAAACCTGCAACGGTGCGGCCATCACCACGACATCGGGGCTTTCGGAAGGCGGCGTTCTGCATCCGCTGCAGCGGGCCTTCCTCGACTCCTTCGCCACCCAATGCGGCTTCTGCACGCCGGGCATGATCATGGCCGCCAAGGTGCTGCTCGACCACACGCCGAACCCCAGCCGCGACGAGGTGGTCGAGGCGCTGTCGGGCAATATCTGCCGCTGCACCGGCTACGAGCCGATCATCCAGGCGGTGCTGACCGCCGCGCGATCCAATTCGCAGAACGCGGCTTGAGGGGGGTCAAAAAGATGGAACTCCGCAAGAACTACTTCGCCGAGCAGCGCAAGGATGATCTGCACGAGATCGGCCAACCACGGCCGCGCTCCGATTCACCCGGCCATGTCACCGGCAAAACCGCCTATTTCGCCGACCGCAATTTTCCCGGCATGCTGCATTTGAAGATGGTGCGCAGCCCGCATCATCACGCCCGCATCCGCGGCATCGACACTTCGGAGGCCGAGAAACATCCAGGCGTCGTCAAGGTGCTGACCGCCAAGGATGTGCCGCACAATGTCTACACCATCCTGATCCTGATCCAGATCGGGCCGGAGGACGAGACGGTGCTGGCCGATGGCAAGGTTCGCTGGAAGGGCGAGGCGGTGGTGGCGGTGCTCGCCGAGACCGAGCGTGCCGCCCAGGAAGCGGCGGCCAAGGTCAAGATCGATTACGAAGTGCTGCCGGCCGTCTTCGACATGGAGGAAGCGCTGAAGCCCGGCGCGCCGATAGTGAACGAATATCACGGCCGGAACTATTATCTCTATGACAGCGGCGAATGCCGCAAGGTGCGGTTCGGCGATGTCGAGGCCGGCTTCGCCGGGGCCGATCACGTGCTCGAACAGACCTACCAATCCTCGCCGATCGAACACGCACCGACCGAGACGACCGGCTGTATCGTCGCGCCGGAGGGCAATGACCGCTTCACCTGCTACACCAACACGCAGGCGATGTTCTTCACCCTCGACAACGCCTCGATCATCCTGCAGATGCCTGGCAACAAGCTGCATTTCGTCGGCGGCACCGTCGGCGGCGGTTTTGGCGGCAAGGTCGACGTCATCGTCGAGCCGATCGCCATCCTCGGCGCCAAATTGACCGGGCGTCCGGTCTCCTTCATCTACAGCCGAGAGGAGGAGATGCAGATCTCCTCGCCGCGCGCCGCCGAAAAGGTCGTCATCAAGGATGGCGTCATGAAGGATGGCCGCATCGTCGCCCGCAAAGTCACCGGCTACACCGATGCCGGCGCCTACTCACGCCATTCGCCCTATGGCGCGCAGAAGGGCGCTGGCCACTACCCCGGCCCTTACACGATCCCGAATGTCTGGATCGACACCTACTGCGTCTACACCAACCGCACGCCTTCCTCCGCCATGCGCGGCTTCGGCGTCACCATCGGCGATTTCGCGCTGGAGGTGCAGATGGACAAGCTCGCCCGGTTGATCGGCATGGACCCGCTTGAATTCCGCTTCATCAATGCCTACCGCGACGGCGACATGAAGGCGCACCGCCAGCCGACCGAAGGCGCTGCGCTGATCGAGTGCATGCAGGAAGCGTCGCGCACCGCCAACTGGCCGGTGGCGGAGAAGTTCATGGCGATGTCGTCCTACGCGAAGGGAGCTTGAGATGGCGATCAGGCGTGGACGCGGCGTCGCCGCAATCAACTATCCGACCGGCATGAACCTCGGCGGTGACCCGACCCAGGCGCTGGTGCATTCGACGCCGACCGGCAATTTCATGGTGACGCTGTCGAGCGTCGATCTCGGCCAGGGCATGAAGCAGATCATGGCGCAGATCTGCGCCGAGACGATCGGCGTGCCGACCGACCGCGTCGTCGTCGACACCGCCGACACCGATACCGGCCCGCACTGCATGGGCACCTTCGCCTCGCGCGGCACCCACCGCGCCGGCAACGCCGTCACCCAGGCGGCCAGGGAAGCCCGCCAGGTGATGCTGGAAGTGGCGGCCGAGGAACTGGAAGTGAATGCGTCGGACCTCGAGACCGACGGCCAAGGCAACATCCTGGTCAAGGGCGCGCCGCAAAAATCGATTTCGATCTTCGATGTCGCGCTGTCGGCTCACTTCAAGCGCGGCCGCTCGATTTCCGGTCGCGGCATGTTTTTGATCCCCCGCTCCTATCCCGAGAAAGAAACCGGCGCGATGAAGCCGTCGACCTGCTACGCCCACGCCTGCACGGTGGCTGAGGTCGAGGTCGATGACGAGACCGGCGAGGTCACCGTGCTGACGGTCAAGAACATTTTTGAGATCGGCCGCGCGCTGAACCCGAAAATGGTTGAGCAGCAGCTCATCGGCGGCTCATGGATGGGCATCAGCCACGCGCTCTACGAGACGACTGAACCCTATTATCCCAATCGCGATCATGGCGGCACCGACTTCAACCAGTATCTGATGCCGGGTCCTGGCGATCTTGCGCAAACCGAGATCATCGTGCTGGAACGACCCTCGGCCGACGGCCCGTACGGCGCCAAGGGACCAGGCGAAATGTGCGCCAACCCGCAGATCCCGGCCGTCGCCAATGCCGTCTTCGACGCCGTCGGCGTGCGCATCGACACGCTGCCGATCACGCCGGAGCGCATCCTGCGCGCGTTGAAGGCGAAAGCCCCGAACTGAGTGTTGGAAATGCCCAAGAGAAGCGCCGAGACTGTCGCGACCTCGCCGGAGGCGGTGGCGTCGCACCTCGCCGCCTCGCGCTATCTGGCCGATGAAAGCCTGGCGACTGCCGTCTTCCTGGCGATCCGGCTGGGCAAGCCGCTGCTGCTCGAAGGCTCGCCGGGCGTCGGCAAGACGGAAGCGGCCAAGGCGATAGCTGAAGTGCTCGGGCGCGACCTCGTGCGGCTGCAATGCTATGAAGGCATCGACGCCGCGCATGCGCTCTACGAATGGAACTACCAGCGCCAGCTGCTCGCCATCCGCCATGCCGGCGAGCATGAGGTCGACATCTATGACGACCGTTTCCTGATCGCGCGGCCGCTGCTGCAGGTGCTGAAGGCGCCGGAAAAGCGCGTGCTGCTGGTCGACGAGATCGACCGTTCCGATCATGAGTTCGAAGCGCTGCTGCTGGAGTTTCTTTCCGATTTCCAGATCAGCATTCCTGAGAGAGGCACCATCCGCGCGACGGCGCAGCCGATCGTCATGCTGACCTCGAACCGCACCCGCGAATTGGCGGAAGCGCTGCGGCGCCGCTGCGTCTACCACTGGATCACCTATCCCGACGCCGAGCGCGAGGCCGCCATCATCATGCTGCGCGCCGGCGATGTCGCCGAGGCGACCGCACGCGCCGTGGCTTTTGCCGTGCGCGACGTCCGCGCCCGTCCGTTGGCCAAGCCGCCCGGCATCGCCGAGGCGGTCGAATGGGCCAACGCCGCGACAATCCTCGAAAAAGGCGGCAGCCCGTGGCCGGAAGCTTTTCGCCGCGCCATCGGCGTGCTGATTAAGGACGAGGAAGACCTGTCCTATATCGCCCCCGAGCTTGGCCGGATCGTCGAGGAGGCACTGGCGTGAGCGCCGCGGCCTTGCCCCGGGCGGCAGCACCCTTGCTCGGCTTCGGCCGGCTGCTGCGCCGCTTCGGCTTTTTGATCGCTCCAGAGCAAATCTCCGGCTTCATGCAAGCCGTGACGCTGCTTGGACCGCGCTCGATGATTGATATCCACGAAGCGGCGCTTGCCACGCTGGCGCCGCCGCCGGACCGCCGCGACGAATTCGAGGCGCATTTCCAAAGCCATTTCTACGGCAACATGGCTGCCCTCGTCGAGGGCGAGGCCGACGAGGAAACCCGCATCAAGGATGACGGCGGCGCCAGCGACGAGGAGAATGAGGTGGCGCGCCAGGAGGAAGGCGGCGAGCTATCGTCCGGCGCCGAACAGTTGAGCGCCCGCGACTTCCGGCGCGACGGCGACGGGCTTGCCTCCTTCCGCCGGAAGCTCGCTGCAGCCTTGCCCGTCCGCCGCTCCTTCCGCACCGTGCGCACGCACGCGCGCGGCAAGCTCGATCTGCGCCGTTCGCTGCGCGAAATCGTCAGTGCCGATGGCGACATACCGTCGCCGCTGCTGCGCCGCCGGCAGACCGTGCCGCGCAAGCTGCTGATCCTGATCGATGTGTCAGGCTCGATGAAGCTCTACACATCGGATTATCTCAAGCTGGCGCATGCGGCGGTGCAAGGTGCGGGCCGGGCTGAAATTTTCACCTTCGGCACGCGGCTGACCCGCATCACAGCGGCGCTGCGCATTCGCGACCGAGACCAGGCTCTGGCCCACGTGGCAGCACTGGTCGACGACTGGGACGGCGGCACCCGCATGGGACCGACGCTGCTCGCCTTCCTGTCTGTGCCGCGCTTTTCCGCTTTCGCGCGCGGGGCGGCGGTGGTCATCCTGTCCGACGCGCTGGAGCGCGGCGATCACGCCGAACTGGAAATGGCGATACGCCGGCTGAGCGCACGCGCCTTCCGTCTTTCGCTGGGGACGCCGCTGGCCGGCGATCCGCGTTTCCAGCCGGCAACGGCAGCGCTTCGCGCCATCCTGCCGGTGCTCGACGATCTGATCGATGGTTCGTCCATCGCCGGTCTCACCGATTTCATCCTGTCGCTCGCCCGCCCTGCCCCAGCGGCCGCAGCCATCTGGAAAAGGGTCTCATGATGCAGAAGGCGATCGACGCACACTTCCACATCTGGCGCCAAAAGGATCAGCCATGGCTGGTCGGCCCGATGGTGCCGCGCATCTTCGGACCCTATGAACCGATCCGCCGCGACTATCCGATCGAGGAATTCCTGGCCGATCAGCAAGGCTCAGGCGTCGAGAAGGCGGTCTATGTCCAGACCAACTGGGCCAAGGAAGATTTCGAGACCGAGGTCGCCTTCCTGCAGAAGACAGCCGACGAGACCGGCTGGCCGCATGCCATCGTCGGCTATGCCGACATGACGGCGGACGATATCAGGCCCCAGATCGACCGGCTGATCAAGTACCCCCTGCTGCGCGGCGTGCGAATGCAGCTGCACTGGCATGAAACGCCCGCCTTCCGCTTCGCCGCCTCGGCCGATCAGGTGATCGACCCGAAAGTGCGGGCCAATGTGGCGCGGCTGAAAGGCTACGGCCTGTCCTTCGATCTGCAGCTTTTCCCCGCCCAGATGAAGGACGGGCTGACACTTGTCGGCGAGAATCCTGAGACCAATTTCATCCTCACCCATGCCGGCATGCTGACCGATATGTCGCCGGAAACCACGGAAGCCTGGAAAACCGGTCTGCGCACGCTTTCGGCGGCGCCCAACCTCTATGCCAAGTTGTCCGGCCTCGGCACCTTCATCCATCGCAACGACCCGGCGCTGATCGCCTATATCTTCGACAATGCTATCGACATCCTCGGCAGCGACCGGCTGATGTTCGGTTCGAACTTCCCGATCGAGAAACTGTGGACCAGCCACGCGGAACTGATCAAGGCGCACCGTGCGGCAGTGGCGAAGCACGGCGCGGCCGCCGAGGCGGACATCTTTTGGAACACTGCGGACAAGATATACCGGCCCGTGTGAGCGGACACTAAAGAAATTTGCCGATGACAGTGAACAGCCGTCTCGATCCGCTTCTAAGAATGGGGCTGCCGACGAGCAGCCTTGCCGCCGCTGGGCTGAAAAAGTAATAAATACGGGTAATAAACCTTCCGAGCGGATTGGAAAGCAATCTGACGTCTCTAAACCGCAGAAACTTCTGTAACGTTTCGCCTCGGTACTCCCCATTTAGAGCGGTTGCCACAAAGCAAAACTTGACAGTCTCTACGTCTTTCACCCCATCCCCTCCTCGTAAGATCGATATCCCCAGACTTTCAGGCTTGAATGATACGGGCAGTGGCGTGATAGTCAACGGTAATACACTGCATCACGGGGGACGGTATGCGGGTGATTCTTGTCGCACTGTTCTTGATTCTAGTTTTGCAAATTGCCGCCGCTGATCCACCCCAACATTCTTCATTCGCGACAGAAAACGGAGACGATAAATCACCAGAAGAGCAAGTTGTTCAAACTCAGGCCGCCAAACAGATCCCAGTAGACGCGAACTCGGCTTCCCCAACTAGTTCGACCACAGAAGAACATATTCTCGGCTCCGCTAAGCACGACGAGCCAACAAACAACGGCGTTTTTTGGGGGGATGGACTTGCCCAATGGCTGATGGCCGTCACCGGCATGATAGCCGCGCTAATCAGCGGTTGGGCCGTTTGGCTCTTGCGGGCGACGCTCCTAGCTACCAACAAGACTGCCGAGGCGGCCTCTGACAATACTCGGGCCTTGGTTGCTGCCGAGCGCCCGCATGTCCGACTCTTCCGAACAATCAAGCGAGTTAACAAAAGTGGCGAGGTCATTGCCGTTGACGGGGTTAATTTCAGAAATTACGGACGAACTCCAGCTTTGGTCAAAAGTCTCGCCATTGAATACGTTCTGGCGCAAAAACCACCCTCCCCATATGATTGCAAAACGAGAAGATCGTATCCAGACGACTCCGTCATGGCCCAAGACGAAGGATGGCCCAGGAATCACTATGTTCCCCAGATGGACAACCGGCCAAAACTAAGTGAACTTCTGCCTAGCCATGGAAAGAACGGTTTGCGGCTTTTTGTATACGGCGAAATTATCTATTCAGACGCATTTGGAGAAGAGAGAAGGACTGGCTTCTGTAGAGAGTTCGATGGCAGAAATTTTACCTATAATCAGAGCGACATAAACGCCGACAAATGTTTGAACTATGCAACGTGATACCTGCTTCAGCAGGCATTCCAGTTCCATAATATTTAGTTCCTTCGCTGGCACCGACCTGCGAAGCGGGTGGCATTTTCTGACGCAGGATTTTCGATTTCGGTTCCGCGGAAGATCGCCTGAGACCTCGGCGCCCGCAGATGGCGGCAGCGCCAGGAAGCGGAACGAGGCCGCGAGCCCGATTGTGCCGATCGCCAGAAAGGCGAGGCGGAAGTCGACCAGGTCGAGCGCCGGCCCGCCTCTCGCGATTTCCGATAGGTTGATCAGCGCCGCCGCGACCGCCACGCCGAACAGCATCGCTACTTGCTGCAGCATGCTGGACAGCGTCGCCGCCGAGCTGCGCTGCGCCGAATCGATATCGGCGAAGGCCAGCGTGTTGAGTGCGGTGAACTGCATCGAATGCGTCAGTCCGGCAATCAGCGTCAGCACCACCACCAGCGCTTGTGGGGTCTGCGGCGATATCGCTGCGCAGGCCATGATCGACAGCCATGCGATCACGCCGTTGACGACCAGGACCGAACGGAAACCAAAGCGCCTCAGTGTCGGCGTCGTCACCGTCTTCATCCCGAGATTGCCGAGGAAATAGGCGAGGATCAGCATGCCGGCATCGACGGGTCTCAGGCCGAAGCCGACCTGGAACAGCAGCGGCAACAGGAATGGCGTGGCGTTGATGGCGACCCGGAAAATGGTGCCGGCCGACAGCGTCGAGAGGGCGAAAGTCTGCACCTTGAATGCCGTGAGGAAGGCTTTGTTTTCGGGCATGGCGGTCATGCGCAGAACTGTACGAAAGTTTTTCCCGCGCCACTGGGAACCAGGCAACTTGTCCGGCAAATCGATGACGCACCGGTTTGAACAGCATTTGGGCGGCGCCGTCCAGATATGGACCAACAAACTTTCGTGTCATATCGCGACCTGCTATGCGATGACTGAATCTCGCCACCGACCAGCTTTTGAACTTCTCGCCTCTTCTGATCAGGACTGTGTGCGCATGAAGCCCATCTACATCGGTTATCTCAACGCCCTCGACATCGAAGCCCTTGATATGGTCGATGCGGAAATCATCGATGCGGTCGAGGGCGGGCTGGTGGCGCAGGGCAACGGCCAGACGGTGATCGAGCCGCGCGTCCATCTCGAGCCGGACCCGTCCTTCAACGGCCATTTCAATGTCCTGCGCGGCTACGTCGCGCCGCTCGATGCGGCGGGCGTCAAGATCGTCGGCGATTATGTCGACAATTACCTGCACGGCCTGCCATCGGAATTCGGCATCCTCAACCTGTTCGATCCGCGCACCGGCACGCCGCGCGCCATCCTCGACGCCACCGTCATCACCGACATGCGCACCGGTGCCGTCACCGCCATTGGCGCAAAACATCTGGCAAAAAAGACGTCGAAGATCCTCGGCCATATTGGCGCGCGGGGCACCGCCTACTGGAACGTGCGCCTGCTCGACCATCTCTTCGACTTCGAAGAGATCCGCGTGCATTCGCGTCGGCCGGAAAGCCGCGACGGCTTTGCCGCCAAGCTGTCCGCCGATCTCGGCAAGAAGGTCATGGCGGTCGCCGACTGGCGCGCCTGCGTCGAGGGCGCCGACATCGTCGTCGAGGCCTCGCGGCTGCCGGAACCGCAGCCGCTGCTGAAGACCGCATGGATCAAGCCCGGCGGGCTGGTGATGCCCTACGGCACGATGAGCGCGGTGGAGCTGTCGTTGACCGACATCATGGCAAAGATCGTCGTCGACGACTGGGGCCAATGCAAGGGGGGCAAATTCGGCTCACTGCGCGCCCATGTCGAGACCGGACGCCTGAGCGAGCAGACGCTGCACGCCGAACTTGGCCAGATCGCCGCCGGCCTCAAGCCGGGGCGCCAGAGCGACGACGAGACGATCCTGTTCTGGCATCGCGGCCTGTCGCTCTCAGATATCGCGCTGGGTAAGGCGATGCTGGCCAAGGCGCAGGCGCAAGGCATCGGCCAGCGGCTGCGTTTCGCATGAGCGCGCTTGTCCTCACCGGAACGGGCGTCAGCATCGAGGACGTCGCGGCGGTTGCCCGCGCCGGACGTAAGGTTGAGGTAGCCCCCGCGGTCATGGAGAGGCTGGACAGAGCGCGAAAAGTGCTCGACCGCGCCGCCGCTTCTGGCCAGCCGATCTATGGACTCAATACCGGTCTCGGCGCCAATCTCGGCACGTCGGTCAGCGGCGACGCCAGCGCCTTCCAGCATCAGTTGCTGGAAGGACGCAGCGGCGCCGTGGGTGACGCGCTGCCACAAGACATCGTGCGGGCGACGATGCTTGCCCGCACCGCGATGTTTTCGGCCGGCGGCTCGGGCATTTCATCAGAGGTTTTCCTCGCACTCATCGGCGTGCTCAATGCCGGCGTGCATCCGGTGATGCCGTCGCTGGGCTCGATCGGCGACAGCGACCTGGTGCTGATGGCAACGCTCGGTCGCATGCTGACCGGCGACGGCGAAGCCGACTTTCAGGGCCGGCGCATGCCGGGGGCCAAGGCGCTTGCGATGGCCCGCCTCGCCCCCGTCAGCCTCGCCCCCAAGGACGGGCTGTCGCTGATAAGCGCCTCGGCGGTGTCCGCCGGCAGCGGTGCGCTGGCAGCGGCTGACGCGTTGTCCGCCTTCGCACAACAACAGCAGGCGGGCGCGCTGACCATTGAAGGCATCGGCGCCAACCAGACGATCCTCGATCGGCGCCTGCAGGCGGCGCGACCGGCCGCTGGCCAGCAGCAGGCCGCGCAAGGCTTGCGCGGCCTGCTGGCACGCGACAAGGCGCCGACGCCGGCGACCTTGCAAGACCCGCTGTCGATCCGTTGCATGCCGTCGATCCATGGCGCGCTGTTGCAGGCAATCGATCAGGCCAGGCAAGCTGTCGAGATCGAGCTCAACGCCGCCGCCGACAACCCGCTGGTGCTGGGCGACGACGACACGGTGCTGTCGACCGGCAATTTTCACACCCCGTCGCTGTCGCTTGCCTTCGAGACGCTCAGTCTTGCCATCGCTCAATGTGCGGCCGCCTGTGCTGCCCGCTTCATCCAGCTTACCGGCTCAGGCCGCAACGGCCTGCCCAAATATCTGTCGCCGGTCGGCGGCGCTTCGGCCGGCTTCGTGCCGCTGCAAAAGACAGTAAGTGCTATTCTCGCCGCCATCCGCCACAAGGCCAACCCGGTGATGCTCGACTTCCTGCAGGTCTCGGAGGGCGTTGAGGACCATGCGACGCAAGCACCGCTGGCCGTTTCGAAATGCGCCGACATGATCGTGCTGTGGCGGCGGCTGATCGCCTTCGAGCTGATGGCCGCCGCGCAGGCCGTCGACCTGCGCGACGGGCTGACGCTGGCGCCGGGCACAGCGGGAATTCACGCAGCCGTGCGTGCCCTCGTCGCGCCGCTTAGGGAAGACAGGGCGCTCGGTATTGACGCGGAGGCGCTTTACGCTGCGCTGGCTACCGGAACATGGCTGCCATAGCGCCGGCCGTCGCATATGCCGGCTGACGATATTGTCGAGCAGGTCCTAGCCGACGCGTTTCATCCGGCGTCGATCTTCTCCATGAACAGACCGAGTTGGTCCGGGTCCATATGCACCACGTGCTTGTCTTCGGGATAGGCCAGGCTGTTCACGTCGGCGACATATTCGGAAAATGCGGCGATGCGTTCCGCCTGCAGGCGGTCATATTCGGCGGCGAAATTGCGGTAGACTTTGGAGTGGCGCGGCATGTGGCCACGGTTCTGGCCAAGGATATCGTCGGCGAACAAATATTGCGCGTCGCAGCCGGTGCCCGCCCCCATCGACAGCATGATCAGCGAGGTCCGCTCCGAAATCGCATTGGCCACCTCGACCGGCACCACTTCGATCTCGGCGCCGACCGCGCCTGCGGCCTCGTACTGCTTGACTGCCTCGAAAATCTGCATGGCGCTGTCGGCGGTCTTGCCGACAGCCTTGAAGCCGCCGGTCCAGGTGGCGCGCGACGGGATCAGTCCGACATGGCCGATCACCGGGATATTGTCATCGGCCAGCCGTTTGACAGTTGCAAAGCCGGCGCTGCAATAGACCGCGTCGGCGCTCGCCTTGTAGAGCCGGAACGCCCAGCGGACGAAGTCGTCGGCTGTGCCGATCTCGTAGAAATTGTCGCCCGGCATGGTGAACAGGCTGGGTGCGGCATCGCGGTATTGCGGGTTGAGCACCAGCTCCGGCGGCACCGAGACGATGTCGACCCCGGCTCTTTCGGCTGCCTCGGCCTCGTCCATCGTCAACACGCGCAGCATGGTCAATTGCCGCTTGCCCTTCATGGCGCGCAGATCGGCGATCGTGGGTCTTTTACGGCTCATCGATTTTGGTCCCCTTGTTGCGTGTATTGAAGGTCGGTCAGGCTTCAATTTGCATGATCTTTTCCGAACCGAAGGTCAGCGCAGCAAAAGCCGGTCCCCCTTTTCGCTGACGCGGACCTCCGGTTCGGGATCATACGCTATATCTGGATCATCACTTTGCCAGCCTCGACCTTGACCGGATAGGTCTGCAGATTGACACAGACGGGAGCCCCCTTGGCCTGGCCGGTTTTGTAATTGAAGCGGCCATTGTGCTTGGGGCATTCGATGATGTCGTCCATGACAAGCCCGTCGGCCAGATGGGCCTTCTCATGCGTACAAAACCCGTCGGTGGCGAAGAATTCGTCATCAGGGGAACGGTAGATCGCGAAGGTGCGGCCGCTATGGTCGAAGCGGATGACATCCTCTTCTTCGACATCGTCCACGGCGCACGCTTCGACCCAATCGGCCATCTCTGTTTCTCCTGAAATTTCTGTATTGCGGCAGTGCCCAGTGCCTATTCCGCGGCCGCCGACATGTTCACCTCGTGGAACTCGCCACGATAGGGCCGCGCCGTCGGCGGCAGTTCGCGCTTGAGGAAATAGTCCTCGTACTTGAGCTGCCTGAGCAGGACCGGCCAGACCTCGCGATAGGCATGCCACATCGACGGGTTCGGCTCAGGCAAATCGTGCTTGATCAATTCGTGCAGCCTGGGCAGCGCGTGATAGGGCACCATCGGGAACATGTGATGCTCCACATGGTAGTTCATGTTCCAGTAGATGAACCGGCTGATCGGGTTCATGTAGACGGTACGGGTGTTGAGCCGGTGGTCGACCACATTGTCGGCCAGGCCGATGTGCTGCAGCAGGCCGGTCAGCACCATGTGCCAGGTGCCGTACAGGCGCGGCACCCCGATCAGCACCAGCGGCAGCCATGACCACGTGTAAAGAGCGACCGCGATGGTCGCGATGTAGATCGCGATATGCCAGCGCGCGGCGATGACGGCCTTGTGCTGTTCCATCTCGGGAACGTAGCTTTTCTCGTCGGGCGTCAGTTTGCCGAACGCTTGGCGTACCAGCGCCGGAAGCGAGTAGCGAAAATCGAGGATACCGGTGAAAGCGAGTGCGGTGCGCAGCAGGTCCGGCGGGCGCATCACGGCGATCTCGGCATCGCGTCCGACAATGATGGTGTCGGTGTGGTGGCGGGCATGGCTCCAGCGCCAGGTCACCGGATTGCGCATCAGCATGAAGCTGGCGATCTGGTAGACCACATCATTCATCCAGCGCGTTCGGAAGGCAGTGCCATGACCACATTCGTGCCAGCGCGAGTCGCTGGAGGAGCCGTAGAGCACGCCATAGACGAAGAAGAACGGCACGCACCACCAGGTGCCCCAGAAATAAATGCCGCCGGCAGCTGAACCCAGGATGGCGACGATCCAGATGATCGTGTCGCGGATCGCCGGGCCATCCGACCGTTGCATCAACTCCTTGATCGCCTTGCGGGAGACGTCGGTGTGATACCACTCGGCCGAAGCCAGCCCCGTCTCGATCGCCCTGCGTGTGCTCTCGCCGACCAGGCTGTAGTCGCGCTTCACTGTGCCAGCCATTGTGACCTCCAAATCCTGATGGCCCGAGAGCCCTCCCCGCTCCGACCGGACTCAGCCTCCCAACTGGTGTTTCGCATCCTCTTCGCCATCATCGCGACCTGCCTCCGAGCACCGGAAAATTGCCCGACGGCACCGGATAATCCTGTTGCGGCTGCCGGGCGATCGCTGCGATCCGGCTTTCAGCGGCAGCGATGTCGCCGGTGCCATCGAGAACCCGGAACACCGCATTGTATGAGCGGCTCTCGCCATGCTCCAGCCAGATCATCTCGCCGCGTTCTCGGGCCGCCAGATTGCCGAGCACATGATGCGTCGACGGCTCGATGCCCAGCGCATAGTGCCCTGCCTGGAAATTCTGCCACTCATAGGCACAAGGCAACTGATCCTTGCGGGTCACGACTTCCAGCCCAAGGCCAAGCCGGTCGTTGACCACCGCCACCGGCACTTCCCCGGCGCCGTTAGCGCCAAGCTCGTGCTGCCAGACCTGCTCTTTGAAACCTAATTGCGGCGCCGGCACTGTGCGGTAGCCGACCTTCTGCGCCTCGTAGCGCTCGCCGGCATGCCCGGCCCACACAACGTCACGGATCGGCGCCAGATAGCGGGATCCCTCGTCGAGCACCGGATGGCTGACATTGATGTGGTAGAAATACATATGCGGCGTCCGGCTGAACCCGTGATTGACGACCCGGTCCGAAAGCCGGATCTCGTTGCCGCCGACATCGGCTTCGATCCGCCGCAGCAGATGCAAATCCTCGCCGAACACAGTCGATTGCTGGACGATGCCTTCGGCCCACAGCACGCAGCGGTCGCCGTCCCAGGTCTCGCCGTAACCGGTCAGGCGCGCCGGAATGGTGCTGATGCGGCCATGCAGCGAATGGCGCACCGTTTTCTTCGGCGGATAATTGTAGCTGTCGGCGGGAACCTCGTTCATGAACAATATATGGTCGAGACCGCAGGTCAGCAGCAGGCCCGAGAAGGAACGCGCCCAGGCCAGCCCCTCCTCGCCTTCGTACTCATGCAGACCGGGATGGCGAAAGCCGCTCGGCGAATGCCAGCCGATCGCCTGGCCCTTGAAGTCGCAATCGGCGATATCGAGCGCCCGATCGACCAGCGCGGTGAAACGCAGGCCGGAGCCGGTGCGGAATTCGAGCATGCGGATGCCGCGCTCCACGCCGTCGCCAAGTGTCATCAGCCGCACGCCGGCGAATTGCGACAGCATGCCGGACCGTTCCGAAACCTGCCGGCGCGACAGCGTCTTGCCGTAAAGCTCTACCATGTGACGGCCAGTTCCTTCACTTCGCTCTCGTCTCCTTGAGCAGGGCCGACATATCGGCGCCGGTAATGATGCTTTCCACCGTCAACAGATCGGTATCGGCGACCGTCTGCTCGGCGACGATCTCGCCGCGGCGCATGACGATGATGCGGTCGGCGACCTGAAAGACGTGATGGATGTTGTGGGTGATCAAAAGCACCGAATGGCCGGCCGCGCGCACCTCCTTGACGAAGCGCAGCACGCCGTGTGTTTCCTCGACGCCGAGATTATTGGTCGGCTCGTCGAGGATGATGACCTTGGCGGCGAACTGCATCGCCCGCGAAATGGCGATCGACTGGCGCTCGCCGCCCGAAAGCGTGCTGACCAGCGCATCGGCGTCGAGCTTTTTCGAAATGCCGACGCGCTTCAGCAGCGCCGCGGCGGCGTCGCGCAGCTTGGCGAGATCGAGCGGCGCGAACACGCCCAGCCATTTCAGATTGACCGGCTCGCGACCGAGAAAGAGATTGCGCGCGATGCTCAGGTCCGGCGCCAGCGACGTGTCCTGGTGGATGGTCTCGATGCCGAGATCCATCGCGTCGCGCGTCGAGCGGATCGAGACTTTCTGGCCGCGCACATAGATGTCGCCGCGGTCGACGGGAAACACGCCGGAGATCGCCTTGATGAGGGTGGATTTGCCGGCGCCGTTGTCGCCGAGCAAGGCCACCACTTCACCTTCATTGAGTGCGAACGATGCGCTCTTCAGGGCGCGGACGCTGCCGAAGGACTTTTGCAGATTCTGCAACCGAAGCACTTCCATTGTCAGCTCCTGGCGGCGTTCTTCTGCAGCAAAGCATGCAGGATGAGCATGGCAAGGATGATGACGCCGACGAAGATGTTGTAGGCGAGCCCCGGCACGCCGATCAGCACGATGCCGTTGCGGATGCTGCGCAGCATCAGCGCGCCGACGATCGTGCCCAGGATCGTGCCGCGCCCGCCGGTCAGCGCCGTGCCGCCGACCACCACCATGGCGATCACTTCAAGTTCATAACCGGTGCCGGCCACCGGCGAGGCGGCAGAGATGCGGAAGGCGCTGATCATGCCGGCGAGACCGGCCAGCGCGGACGTCAGGATGAACAGCCAGACCTTGACCGCATCGGCCGGCACGCCGCGCGCCACGGCAGCGTTACGGTTCGAGCCGATGGCGCTTATCCAGTTGCCGAGCTTGGCGTAGTGCAGGACGTAGATCGCCAGCAGCGACAGGCCGATGAACCACCACAAGGATGTATAGAAACGGAACGTTCCGATATTGAAGCTGCCGGCCAGCAGCGTCACGAAAAAGCCTGGCTGGTCCCAGGATTTCAGCGGAAAGCCTTGCGTGATGTAGAGCGCAGCTCCGCGCACCACGAGCAGCATCGACAGCGTGACCAGGAAGGAGGAGATGCCGATCTTGGTGACGATCAGCCCGTTGACCGCACCGATCGCTATGCAGAGCAGCAGGCCGACAAGCAGGGCGATGCCGATGTCAAACCCGCCGTTCTGCACCAGAAGCATGACCACGACCGGTGCCAACCCGAACACGGCTCCGACCGAAAGGTCGAACTCGCCCGCAGTGAGAAGCAGCGTCATGCCGAGCGCGATGATGCCGAGTTCGGGCAGGAACGCCATCATGTTGGAGATGTTGAGCGGCGACAGGAAGTTGGCATCGGCAACGGCGAACACCGCCAGCAGGACAATCAGGATGACGAGCGAAGAGAATTGCGGCGAGCGGATCAGGCTCGACCTGCGTTTGGAGCGCGGCATTTCCTCTTCTGCGGCGATTGTCATGACTGCTTGGACCATATCTCAGGGTGACGCCCGCCGCCTGCGCGGCGGACGTCAGTTTCCATCACTTGTTGTAGAGTTTCAGGATCGGTTCGACGCTCGAGGCGTCGTAGAGGCTGAACGTGTGGATGTCGTAGCCGATCGGCTCACCCGAGGCGGCGAGCCCGAGCAAAGCAACCGGCATGAAGCCCTGTGCCGAAGGGAACTGCCAGGCCGCTGCGTTGACGAAGCCGGCCTTGACGGATTCGGCTGTTTCCTTCGAATTGCCCCAGCCGACGACCGGGATTTTGCCAGCCGGCACGCCAGCGCCGTCGAACACCCGCTTGATGCTGGCCGCCACGGAATCGCCGAGCGCGATGATCGCCGGCGGATTGTTGGCCACCATATAGTCGGTCATCTTGGCGATGATACCGGCCGGATCGGTGCCGCAATCGACGACGTCGTATTTGATGCCGAGCGGATCGAACACGCTGGCGATGCCTTCGGTCTCGAGTTGCTGGTAGCTGGCTCCCGGCACTTCGACCGGCAGGAACACCTTGTCGCCCTGCTTCACCATCTTGTGGTCGACCAGGTATTTTGCCCAGATGGCGCCGGCCTCCTTGAGGTCAGCGCCGACATAGGCCTGCCGTCCGGTCGCCGGATCGTCGGTGTTGAAGAACACGATCGGGATTCCGGCGGCCTTGGCCGCCTTGACCTCCTCGGTCCACAGGCCTGGCTGCGCCGAGGTGGTGGCGATGCCGTCGGGCTTGGCGGCGAGCGCCGAGTTGAACGCTTCCTTCTGCGCCGCCATGTCGCCGCCGCTGAAGGAGATATTGCAGGTCACCTTGAGCTGGTCGCAGGCCTTGGTGGCGCCGGCATTCCAGTCGAGCCAGAAGGCATCCGATGGGCCGCCATGCGACAGCAGGTAGAACGTCTTTTGAGCATCCTGCGCCAGCGCCGAGCCCATGGTCACGCCGGCGAGCACGGTCGCGGCAACGGCGATTTTCGACACGAATTTCAACATTTCTCTTCCTCCCTTTTTGGTAGCCGAACCGTGCCGTCACAGTCCGTTGGCGCGGAATTTGCCGTCGAGGAATTTCTTGGCGCGCGGCACGTCATCTTCCGAAAGATGCTCGATGATAACCGGGATGTTCGGGTGCTTTTCGGCCAGCCGCCTGAGATAGAGGTCGTAGTTCAGCGAACCGAGGCCTGGCGCCGGCAGCTCGATCTCGCCAACACCGCGGAAAGTGTGGCTCTCCAGCGCGTCCTCGTCGCCGATGTCGGCGTGCTTCTCCGACTTGTCACCGCCCGAGCGCTTGACGTCCTTGGCATGGGCTATTCTGATCTTGTCGGTCAGCGTGTCGAATACCTGGTTCAGAATCTGGTCCATCCTGTCGATGTTGTGCGTCTCGAAATAGTTGGTCGGGTCCATCAAAAGGCCGAGACCGGGATGGTCGACCTGCGCGAACATCTTCACCGTCTCCTCGACCGAGCCGACGACATTGTTGACATAGGTTTCGAGCAGGAAGACCGCGCCGTGGTCGTATGCGGTCTGGGCAAGGTCGGCGATGACCTTGCGGCATTCCTCGAACCCTTCCTCGGTCTTGTTCTTGGGATGATGCACCCAATCGGACTCGCTGTTGTAGGTGCCGGTTTCCGAGATAACGTAAGGCGAGCCGAAATTGCGCGCATTGCGGATGATCTCCTTGAGATAGCCGACACGCCTATCACGCTCGCCTATGTCCGGATGGATGATGTTGGTGTAGCCTGACACGCAGCACACCGGCAGATTGTTGTCGCGGAAGGTGTCGCGAACAGTCCGGGCCTTTTCCTTGGTGATCTGCCCGGCCGACAGGTCAACATCCTTAAAATGGAGGTCGAGCTGCACCGTGTTGAAATCGAGCGCGCGGATCTTCTGCGCGGTTTCCTTGAGGCTGTACGGGAAATAGCCCGTGAAAATACCTGCCTGCATCATGATGTGAAGTCCTCCCTGTAAGCGATTCAGTTGATTGAGTTTGTCGAGATTTCGGAAAGCTTGACCGTGCGGCCCTCGTCGATCGAGCGATAGCCGGCTTCGATCAGCGCCATGGTCTTGACGTTGTCGGCGACGGACAGCGCCGGCGGCGTGCCGGTCTTCACCGCGTGCTGGAGCTGCTCCATCACGCCGATGAAGGCATGCGGGAACCACATCGTGTCCCAGTTGGGCGTCATCCATTCGCCCCCGGTGGTCTCGGTCGAAGCATAGGTCAGCGTCGAGGCAGCGCCCGTCGGCCAGCCGATCGTGCCCTTGGCGACGCCCTTTGTGCCGTCGACGCGCCAGTTGATGTGCTGGTCGTCCTTGTAGCCCTCCTGGCGCGGACCGGACCAGACATCCTCAAGCGAAACGGCGAGCACGCCGGACGGGAACCGCAGCGTCGAAACGGTGATGCCGTCCGAATGGTCGAAGCGCGTGCGCGGATCTTTGCGGGTCAGCGTCGTGATCTCGTCGGGATCGCCGAACAGAAAACGCAGCACGTCGAGATGGTGGACGCTCATATTGGCAAGCGTCAGCCGGTCGTAGTCCTTGAGGAAGGTCTGCCAGTGGGGGATCGCATGCATGTCGATCTGGGCGAAGACGATGTCGCCGAGCGCGCCGCTGTCCATGATCTGCTTCAGCACGCGCATCGACTGATCGTATCGCATGTTCTGGTTGACCGAGAGGATCTTGCCGGCCTTGGCCGCCTCGTCGCGCAACTCGATCGCATCCTTGAGCGACAGCGCCAGCGGCTTCTGCGCCAGGACCGCCTTGATGTGCTTCTGCTTCAGCGCATGGCGGATCAGCGCCGGCTGCTGGTCCGGCGGAAAGGCAAGGTCGATGATCTCGACGTTTTCGTCCTCGATCAATTGTTCCGGCGTGTCGTGGACGGTCGGGATCTCCCAGCGCTTGGCGACCTTCTCGGCACTGGCCTTGGTCCGCGAGGCGATCGCCACCACCGGAAAGCCGGCGTCCTTGTAGGCGGCAAGATGGCATTCGGCCATGATCATGCCGGCGCCGACACAGCCGATTTTGTACTCCCTGGTGCGGACTTTAACGTCCGGCTCGAAGTCTCTGCTCGTCATGTCTTTCTCCCGAAGCTCGTTTCTTGCGGCCGCTGTCATCGTCCCAGCGCTGCCCCGCTTTGCCCGAAATAATGCACGCGGCCGGGCTCGCAGGATATCGCCACCATCGCGTCCGGCCTGATATCCGGCTGGCCGCGCAGCAGTGCCCTGAGGCGCGCCTGCCCGGCAGCGAGTGTCACCACGGTATAGCCGCCGAGCGGCTCGACCTCGAACACTCGCGCCGGGCGGCCCGCGCGCCCGTCTGAGACTCCACCCTCCGATATTTCCCCATCCGACCAGGGCCGCACCTTGATGTCTTCCGGCCTGAGCCCGATTTCGACGGCATCGGCCGGAGCAGCCTTGTCCGCGATACGGATCGCGCCTTCAGCCGCCTCGACGCCGCCCTCGCCGCGCAGCGACTTCAAGATATTCATCATCGGCGAACCGAGCAGCCGCGCCACATAAGTGCTCGCCGGCCGGTCATAGATCTCGGCCGGCGCGCCGATCTGTCTGATCCTGCCGTTCTCCAGGATGGCGATGCGGTCGGCGACCGACATCGCCTCTTCCTGGTCGTGGGTGACATAGATCAACGTCTTGCCGAGCTCGCGCTGGATGCGCTTCAACTCGACGCGCGTCTCCTCGCGCAGCCTGGCGTCGAGCGCCGAAATCGGATCGTCCATCAGATAGGCATTGGGATCGCGCACCAGCGCGCGGGCGATCGCAACGCGCTGCCGCTCGCCACCGGAAAGCTGCGCCGGCGGCTTGTGCAGGATGTGGCCGATATGCAGCTTGGCCGCGACGTCGGCGACACGCTTTTCGATTTCGGCCTCGGCGACCCGGCGTTCGACCAAGGGGAAGCGGACATTGTCGCGCGCGCTCATATGCGGAAACAGCGCCAGGTTCTGGAACACCATGGCGACGTTGCGCTCGGCTGGCGACATTGTATTGACCGGACTGCCGCCGATCAGGATCTCGCCTGAGTCAGGCGTTTCCAAGCCGAGCACCAGACGCAGCATCGTCGACTTGCCCGACAGCGGCGGACCGAAGAAGCAGAAGAACTCATTGTCGTTGACCGTGAACGAGGCATCGTCGACGGCGATCGTGGCGCCATAGCGTTTCGTCACATTGCGGAAAACGATATCGGCCATGGTCTCAGCCCGCTTTCATGGCAAGGCCGGTGGCGGCGTCGAAGACGCGTACCGACTGCGCGGCCGGTGCGATCACAGCTGTTTGCCCGACCGACAGTCCCACATCATTGTCGAGCACCGCCTTCACCGCAGCCTCGCCGTCGCCGAGATGGATAATGGTACGCGCGCCGATCCGCTCGACGAAATTCACCGGCATCGACAGGCCGCGGCCGCTTTCGGCCAATGTTACCTGCTCCGGTCGGAAGCCGTAGAGCACCTTACCCCGCACGCCCCGCACAGCGGCGGTAATTTCGACCGGCAGCGGCGGCGTAACACCGAGCGGCCCGAGATCGACGACCAGCCCACGGTCGCTTTCCGCCGGCCTGCCTCTGAGCAGGTTCATCCCCGGCGCACCGATGAAGCGGGCGACGAAGACATTGGCCGGATCGTTGTAGACCTCGAGCGGCGTGCCGACCTGCTGCAGCACGCCGTGGTCCATCACCGCGATGCGGTCGGCCATGGTCATCGCTTCGAGCTGGTCGTGGGTGACATAGACCATGGTCTGCCGGAACTGCCGCTGCAACTGCTTCAGTTCGGTCCGCATCACCGCCCGGAAGGCCGCATCGACATTGGACAGCGGCTCGTCGAGCAGGAAGATCGCCGGCTCCATGATCGCCGAACGGCCGATCGCCACGCGCTGCAATATGTTGACCGACAGCCTGTCGGCCTTGCGGTCGAGCAGCGGCGTCAATTGCAGCATCTCGGCAATGGCTCCGACGCGACGGTCGATCTCGGCCTTTGGCGCGCCGCGCATTTTCGGGCCGTAGGCGAGGTTCTGCCGCACGCTCATATGGGTGAAGATCGCGTAGTTCTGGAAGACGAAGCCGACGCCGCGCCGTCCCATCGGCACGCCGGTCATGTCGCGCTCGCCGAACAGGATCTTCCCGCTGGTCGGCTCCTCCATGCCGGCGATCATGTTCATGGTCGTCGACTTGCCGCAGCCTGACGGCCCGAGCAGCGCCATGAACTCGCCGTCGGCGATGGCCAAATCCATCGTCTTCAGCGCGGTGAAGTCGCCGAACTTCTTGACCAGATTCTGCAGATGGATGGCGCTCATGCCAGCACCTCCCGCGCCCGCGCCATGCGCTTCATGGCAAATACCGCTGCGATGGACAGCACAATCAGGATGGCCAGCGCGATCGCCGCGACATAGCCCCAGATCAGGTCCTGGGTGGTGAGCTTGTAGATGTAGACGGAGATCGTCTCGGTTGCGACGCCGGGACCGCCGCCGGTCATGATGTAGAGCGTGTCGAATATCTTGAAGTTCTCGATCACCCGGATCGCCAGCGCGATGATGATGATCGTCTTCATCTTCGGCAGCACGATGGTGACGAAGCGCTGCCAGGGATTGGCGCCGAGCAGCGTCGCCGCCTTGATCTGATCCTCGGGCACGCCGACCAGGCCGGCAAGCAGGATGAGGAACATCAGTGGTGTCCACTGCCAGATGTCGGCGACCATGACGGCGATGAGCGCCAGCGTCGGGTCCGAAAGCCAGGCGATCGTGACGGGAAAGCCTGATAGCGCCGACAGGATGTCGTTGACCGGGCCGCCCGACTGGAACAGCATGAAGAACATGTAGCCGGCCACCGCCGGCACCACCATCATCGGCATCAGCAGGATCGAATAGAATACCCGCCTGCCCGGAAACTCGTCGGCAAACAGCGTGGCGAGCGCGAGGCCGAGCAGGAATTCCGCAGGCACGCAGATGATCATGACGATGGCCGTGCGCTTTAGCGCGCTCCAGAAGCGCGCGTCGGCGGAAAGGTCGGTGTAGTTGGCGAAATTGTTCCACAGCGACCAGGCGTTCCACCAGCCGAGGCCGGAAAGCGGCGACCAGTCGGTCAGGCTAATATAGAGCTGCATGAGCAGCGGGAAGACGGCGATGAACAGCACCAGGATCTGCGCCGGCAGCGTCAGCCGGAAGCCGAGCTTTGCCCCTTCGTCCCGCAAGGCCGGCTTTGCCTGGACGGCCTTCATCACGTCCTCCGAAATCGTCGCAGTCACCGCGCTCATTGCTTGAGCGCCCCAAAGGTCAGCCCGCGCACCAGATGGCGCTGGATGGCGACGCCCATGATCACAGGCGGCACTGCGGCGATGAGACCGAGCGCCGCCTTGGCGCCGTAGAGCTGTCCCGTCATCGAGGAGGACAGCGAGGCCATGTAGACGGGGACCGTCACCCATTCGCGCGTCGTCAGAAGCAGCGCGATCAGATAGTCCGACCAGTTGAGAATGAAGACGAACAGCGCGGCGCTGGCCAGCGGTGCGCGCATCATCGGCAGCGTGATGCGGGTGAAGACGCGCCACCGCGAACAGCCCTCAACCAGCGCCGCTTCCTCGATCTCGCGCGGCATGTCGTCGAAGAAGGTCTTCATCAGCCAGAAGGCGAAAGGCAGCGTGACGATGCCGTAGATCAGCGACAGTCCCCACCAGCTGTCGGTGAAGTTGAGGAAAGCCCACATGATCATGACCGGGGTCATCACCGCCATCGGCGGAAACAGGCGAAGCTGGATCAGCGCCAGCGGCAGATTCTGGCCCGAGCCGAAGCGCGCCAGTCCGTAGGCGGCTGCCGTGCCGGCCGACATTGCGATTGCCGTGCCGAACGTGGCCGACAGCAGCGACGACAGGATCGGTTTCAGCGCGGTGCGGTCGAGCGCGACGATCAGATTGTTGGTCGATTCCCCGAAGACGAACCGGAAATTGCTGAGCGTCGGGTTCTTCGGCCACCAGGTCAGGTGGGCGCCGGTCGCCGACCATTCGGCGATCGGCTTGAAGGCCATCGACACCATCCACAGGATCGGCACCAGCGTCACCGCCATGGCCGCAAGGATCGCTGCATAGCGGAATATTTCGAAAGGAACGGAACGCTTCATCTTGCAGCTTTGCTGGGGTCATCGTTTGCGGAGGGGAAGAGCAATCACTCCTCCCCTCCATTCGGATTCAGGGAGCAGGATCAGCTGACCGGATCGAGAACAGTAGGCCAGGCTTCCTTGTTGGTCTTGATGGCTTCGAGAAGCTTCTCCTCGCCGGTGCGGCGGGCGATCTTCTTCCATTCGGCCTCGGTGTCGGCCATCGCCTGCTCGGCGGTCTTGGCCTTGGTAAGTGCTGCGACGAGGTTCTCGTCCAGCGCATTGTGGAAGGCGGTGGCGCCGGGATAGTTGATGGTCGGCACGGTGCGGGCGACCGTCTCGCGCACCACATCCATGTGGTAGGCGTGATAGGTCTGGCGGACCAGCGGGTCGGAGAAATCTGACAGCCGGAACGGATCGAAATAGCCGCCAGGATTGGCGGTCATCCAGGCATAGATCCGGCTCGATCCCAACCACTGCAGGAACAGGTAACAGGCCTCCGGATTCTTGGCCTGCGAGGAGACCGAAGCCGAGAGGTTCAGCCACAGCACCGAACGGCTGATCAGCTTCCCGTCGATCTCGCGGCCGGGCGGCAGCATCGAGCCGATCTTGCCGGTGACCTGCGAATCCTTGTTACCGGCATTGTCGAGGAATTTCGGCAGGTTGGAGAAGGCGCAGGTCATGGCGGCGCCGCCCTTGGCGAAATTGCCGTACTGCTCCGGCCAGCCCCAGGAGATCGCGTCCGGCGAATGATGGGCCAGCGAGGCGATGTACTCGTTGGTCGCAGCGATGCCTTGCTCCGAATTGATCAGCGGCTTGCCGGTGTCGTCGAACAGGAACTGATTGGGCGAAGCCATTGAGACATAACGCTGATACCAATTGGTATAGCCCCAGCCCTGGTTGCGCAGATCGGTTGAGCCGAACAAGCCCTTGTCCGGGCGCTGGAAGAAGGCCGCGATCTCGTCATGCTGCTTCCAGGTCTTCGGCGGCGCCAATTCGTAGCCATGCTTGTCGGAGAAGGCTTTCTTTTCGGCCGCGTCGCCGAACAGATCGGTGCGGTAGACCCAGGTCTGGAAATCGCCATCCAGCGACACGCCATAGGTCGAGCCGCGATACTGGTTGAGCAGCGAGACGCCCTTGGCGCCGTTGACATAGCCGCGCTCGGGATCGTCCCATTCCGGCTTGTACTGGGCGACGAAGTCGTCGAGCTTCAGGATGCCGCCGGTTTCGGCGAGATCGCCGAGACGGTTCCATTCCACCGCGTAGATATCATAGGCCCCACCCTTGGTGGAGATGTCCTGCATCGTCTTGGTGAATTCCTGGCCGTTCGGAACGCCGACGATCTCGAGCGGAATGCCGGTTTCCTTCTCCCACAGGTCCTTGATCGAAGGCGCGCCGGCAGGAAATGGCTGCGTCAGCTGGCCGATCGAGCCGTCGGACAGGCCGAGCACGATTTTGGCAGGCGCCTTGCCGGCGCCCTTCATCGCCTTTGCCGCCTCGATGGCGCGGCCTTCCGGCGTATCAGGCCCATACTGATAACGCTCTGAGCCGTCGAAGCCCGTCGGGCCGCCGATCATGCCCGGCGCGAGCGCATCGGCCGCATAGGCGCGGCTGGGACGAATGAATTTCGGTGCGATACCTGCGGCGGCAACAAGCACTGCCGCCTTTCCACCGGACGCCAGCAAACGGCGCCGCGACATGCCGATCATATCAGACATTGGAAGTCCTCCCTCGGGGCCTTGTTCCTCCACGGCCCTTCTGATGGATATTGACGACGCTTTGGGAAGGCTGTCAACATCATAGATACTCAAAACACGTCATAACATCGCAAATGAGGGAGAGAATGCAGTCTAACGAGGTCACTCTACGGTACCTGGTGCTTGAATTTGAGGGAACCGTGCGCAGTCGCCTACCCTTTTCGATCCGGCTCGACGATTTGGTGTAGCGCGCCGGCTTGCGCATCGGCTAAGGCCGGATACATCATTTCCCATCAGAATCGCGGATGGGAATGAAGTCGTCGTCCGACGTACATCCGTTAATCCGCGGTTTTGATGCGCCTGTAGCGCACTAGCAGTAAGGTGATCGACTATGCGGTCCACCCTGACAGACATAGCCCGGGAAGCCGGCGTTTCAGCCGCCACGGTCGATCGTGTGCTCAACAACCGCGCCGGGGTCAGGGCGCGCACCCGCGAAGTCGTACTTGAAACGGCGCAGCGGCTTGGCTACATCGCGGAAAATTCGAACGGCCCGACCCCGCGCAACGCGCTGCGCGGCGATGTCATACGGCTCGATTTCGCCCTGCCCGCCGGCACCAATTCCTTCATCAAGATGCTGCACCGGCATATCGAGGCGCAGGCGCAGTCGCGGCCGGACCTCGACGTGCGCGTCGCCACGATCGAAGGCTTCAATCCCGACCGACTTGCCCGCCTGCTGCAGGAATTGCGCGGCCAGACGCAAGGTGTCGGCGTCATTGCGCTCGATCATCCGACCGTCCGTGAGGCAATCCGCTCGCTGTCGGCCAGCGGCGTCAAGGTCGTCACCATCGCGTCCGACATCCTGCATGTGCCGAGGGTCGCCTATATCGGCATCGACAACCGCGCTGCCGGCCGGCTCGCCGGCTATCTGCTCAATCGCTTCATGGGCGCTGACCGTCCGGGCAAGGTCGCGCTGTTCGCCGGCTCGCTCTCCTATCGCGGCCATGAGGAACGCGAGATGGGGTTCCGCCACATCCTCACGGAAGAATCGCCCAATCTGCAGATCGTCGAGATGCGCGAGATGCTGGACGACCGGGAAAAGGCCTATGCGGAGGCCTCCGCCCTGCTGGACCGGCACCCGGACCTGGCCGCGATCTACAATGTCGGCGCTGGCAACACCGGCATCGCCCGGGCGCTCAGGGAACGAGGGCGGGCGCTGTCGACCGTGTTTCTCGGCCATGAGGTGACGGAAGGCACCAAGGAGCTTCTGCTCGACGGCACGCTCGACGCGGTCATCGACCAGAATCCGCGCGTCGAGGCCCGCGAAGCGCTCAACACCTTGACCCATGCGGTCAGGGGCTTGCCCTACGAACTGCACCAGCCAAGGCTGCAGGTGATCTTCAGGGAAAGCATCCCGGAGATCTGAACGGAAGTTCCTGGATAAGAAAGGCCGCGCCAGCAAGTGGGGCTGTGGCTGCGGCGATCAGGGTAATCTTGAGCTCGATGCCGTGCGGGCTGTTGTCTACGGGACGAGGAGGACCGGGATCTCCTCCGCATGCAAACGGTTCGGCGTTCGGCTGGTTCGCGGCGGAAGCGGCTGCCGCGAGGATCGTTCGCGAACACTGGCGCGGCACGCTCGGCCGCGACGAGACGCTGGACTGCGGCCTATTGGCGACGTGGCGCGGCAGGACCGATGGCCGGCTGGATCCTGCTCACGATCGCTTGCGCATCCTCGCCAAGGCCGATCGCGATCCGGTCGCCGGAAACAATGCCTGATATGTCGCAGACGACCAGCGGCATGCTGACATCGTAGAGAAACTCGGCGACGATGGCGCCGACGGCCAGGATCGGGTCGGGCCGCTGCAGGATAATGCCGGCCGGCGCCGTGCCCCTGCGGATCGCCTCGGCCAGAACCGAGGACGAGGACGAAGATCCCCGCCCGGAAGCCATCACCAGGATCTTGGCAGCGACATTTTGGCCAAGACCAGGATGCGAACGGTCGATGATGTCGCCCGTCTCGATGTCCAGGCCGCCCCAGAAACTGAGCGCTTGCGACAGCACCAGCGCCGAGCCTTGTGCCTCGCCGGCAAGCTGGAAACTGCCAACTCTGTTCAGGGCTCGACTTTTCAGGGCTCGACTTGCCTGTTCACTCATGGCGCACCCCTCACGACGTGCCCGACCGCTGCCGAGCGGATGCAGTCCTCCATCTCGCCGAACGCCACCGAGACGCCGATATTGCCGGGGGCGTAATGCGCCCATTTGCCGGAGTTGGTCATCACCACGCCGTCGAGGCGCTCGATAATGGTGGTGACATAGGTGCAGGTATCGGTCACTGGAATGAGGTTGAACGCCTTCACACTCTCCAGCTCGCCCTCGTTCTGAAGCCGCGTCAGCGTCGCGCGCCCGGTGTTGACATAGATCGGGACGCCCCTGCACGGCGCGATATGGCGCAGCATCGGCAGCAGGCGCATCCACTCGTGATGGGAAAAATGCGGCGTGCCGAGCGATACGGCCGCAAGCGGCGCACCGTCGGGGACGCTGGACAGCCTGGCCAGAGCATGATCGATGTCGGCGCGAGAGATCCGGATCGTCTCCTCCGGCGCCTTGCCGCGAAACGCCTCGTCGAGCGTCTTTGCTTCCGGCGTGATGCCGACCGCATGAAACAGTGCCACCGCGCCCGTCGTTGCCGCCGCCGCACCCAGCGCCTTCAGCTGGTCCTCGTCGCGCGGCTGCGGCAGGCCCGATATCACCGGGATGCGGTCGCCACTCGCCTGCCCGATGATCAGCCCGACGCCAACGAACAGGGCGTCGGTAGGCTCGAAAGAACCGGTCAGCTCGAACAGCATCTGGCCGCGCCGGTTTTCGCTCAAATGCAGCCCCCAGGCCGGCGCCCGCCCGGTCATCGCGCAGCACAAATCGATGAAATCACCATAGCGATTGGTCCGCGCTCCAATCACCGAATTGGCAAAGACGATGGCGTTGGACTCGCCCCAGGCGATCTGCTCGCCGAAAGCCGGCCGGAACCGCGTCTGATAGGGCGCGCAGGTGAAGGTCGCCTGACAGCCGAGCTCCAGATGCGCCTTCATCAGCCGCCGCGCCGGCACTTCTTCGGCGGCCGGCATCTTCACCAGGCCGGGATGGATGAGGTCGAACGAACCGACATTCAATGTGGTGGGCACCCGAACGCTGCCACCGCCCTCGACCAGCCTCTCGACGAAATCGAGACCGGCCTGGCCGTGATAGAGGCAGCCGTCGATGTGGGCACCGGCAATATCCAGCAGCTTGCGCGCGCCGACCGCCTTCGAAAAGGCGACCAGGATCTTCATCGCTGCGGCCACGGCCGGGCCGTGCTCGCCCTGCAGCATCGACTGGTCGCCCGCCGTCAATTCAAGCGCCATCGGGTGTTCCGCTTTCCTCACTATGCCCGACCATGCTCTCACTGATTGCAGTCCGCCTGGCAAGATCAGTTCGCGGCGATCAGCACCGTACTCTTCGGCGACCAGCGCAGCAGCACCTCCTGGCCTTCCGCCAGCCTGTCAGCGCCGGTGTTCTGCACGATGACCTTGAGCGTCTGGCCGTCGCGTTCGACGAAATACGTACTGTTGTTGCCGGCGAAGATACGCTTGGAAACTTGGCCACGGAGCACATTGCCATTGGCCTGGTCCGCGCTTCCGGAATCGATGGCGATGCGGATGCGTTCGGGCCGCACCGCGCAGCTGGCCTTGGCGCCGGCGGCAAGCGTCGCCCCTGCCCGGGCGGCGATCGTCGTGCCGTCGGGCAGCCGGATACCGACGCCTGTGGTCTCGCCGCGAAAGATGTTGGCATCGCCGAGGAAGGTGGCGGCGAATTCGCTTTTCGGGCTGTCGTAGATCTCCTCCGGCGGCCCTTCCTGCACCAGCCGGCCATCGCGCAGGATACCGATGCGGTCGCTCATCGTGAGCGCTTCTTCCTGGTCGTGGGTGACGAAGATGGTGGTGATGCCGATCTCGCGCTGGATACGCTTCAGTTCGATCTGCATGTCTACCCGCAGCGCCTTGTCGAGCGCGCCGAGTGGTTCGTCGAGCAAAAGCACACGCGGCTTGGTGACGATGGCGCGGGCCAGCGCAACCCGCTGGCGCTGACCGCCGGACAGCTGGTGCGGCCGGCGGCCGCCGAGCTTGCTGAGTTGTACCAGATCGAGCGCGCGCTGCACCTCGCTTGCAATAGTTGCCTTGGCTTCGCCACGCACCGACAGGCCGAAGGCAACATTGTCGGCCACGCTCATATTGGGAAACAGCGCATAGTTCTGAAACACCATGCCGATACGCCGCCTCTCGACCGGCACCCGCTCGACGCTCTCGCCGCCGATCGCGATGCGGCCCGAGTCGGGGAAATCGAAGCCCGCGATTTGCCGCAGCAGCGTGGTCTTGCCGCTGCCCGAGGGCCCAAGCAGTGCATAGAAACCACCGTCGGCAAAATCGATGGAGACGTCATCCAGTGCCTTGTGCGCCCCGAAATTGCGCGACAAATTCGATACCTGAACGCCGGCCATTATTTCTCTCCGCCGAATTTGAAGAAACGTGCCGTAAGCAGCATCAGCGCCATCGAGACGACGATGATGATCGTCGAGACCGCGTTGATCTCGGGCGTGAAACCCTTGCGGATCGCGGCGTAGATCTCGACTGGCAAGGTTGTCTGACCCGGCGTCGACAGGAAGTAGGACACCACGAACTGGTCGAACGATACGGCAAAGGCGAACAGCCCGCCGGCGATGACGCCCGGCATGATCCAGGGCAACGTCACGCGCCGCGTCACCTGCCACTGGTTGGCGCCGAGCGATCGCGCCGCCTCTTCCAGTTCCGGCGCAAAGGTCTGCAGCCGTGCCGAGACGACGACGATGACATAGGGCAGCGCCAGCGCCACATGGCCGAGCAGGATTGCGAACAGACCACGCCCGATGCCGACGCCGAAGAAGAAGATCAGCATCGCCGTGCCGGTGATCAGCCACGGAATGGCGATCGGCGGAAACAGCAGCGCTTGCAGGAATTTCTTGCCGCGAAATTCGTAGCGATAGAACGCCAGCGACGCCGCCGTACCGAGCGCGGTGCAAAGGATGGTGGTGATGACGGCGATCTCTATGCTGTTCGAGGTTGCGGAGATCAGCTGGTCGTTCTGCCACAGCGACGCGTACCATTCAGTCGTCCATTCGAACGGCAATTGGTAGAAGGGCGAGACGTTGAACGACATCAGCGCCATGATGACGATCGGGAGATAGAGGAAGGCGAGCAGAAGCCAGATGTAGAGCCGGCCAAGCCATTCGAGGATACGGGTCGTCGCCATCAGGCGGCCCTCCTGAGCACCGGCGATGTCAGCGCAAGAATGACCAGGACGACGGCCAGCAGGATGAAGGACAGCGCTGCGCCCAGCGGCCAGTTGAAGACGGCGACGAACTGATCCTCGATGACCGTTCCGTAGAAGGTACCGGTGCGCCCGCCGAGGATACGCGGCTCCATGAAGGAGCCGACGACGGGCACGAAGATCAGCGCTGCGCCCGCCACCAGCCCCGGCATGGACAGCGGGATGATCACCCGCCTCAGCATCTGCAGCCTTGAGGCGCCGAGCGAGCGCCCTGCCTCGATCAGCGAGTCGTCGATGGCCTGCAGCGTGAGGTAACAGGTCAGCACCATGTAGGGCACG
This sequence comes from Mesorhizobium sp. BHscii, assembly GCF_053848065.1. Lineage (NCBI taxonomy): Bacteria > Pseudomonadati > Pseudomonadota > Alphaproteobacteria > Hyphomicrobiales > Phyllobacteriaceae > Mesorhizobium > Mesorhizobium sp. BHscii. Next base: position 65,960 of record NZ_JBSPKW010000020.1, read on the forward strand.
TAGGAATGCACCAGCCCGATGACGACGGCCGGATACGAATACATCAGGTCGATGTTGATCTTGAACGGCAGCACGGCGTTGAGCGCGGTGTCGAGAATGCCGCCCTCGCGCAGCACCATCGCCCAGGAGAAGATGCGCACCAGCCCGTTCGACCAGAACGGCAGGATGACGAGCAGGAAGATCGCCTCGCGGCTGCGCCCTTTCAGCACCTTGGCCAGCACATAGGCTGCGGGAAAGCCGATGACGACGCACCACAGGGTCACCTCAAGCCCGAGCCTGAGCGACGCCAGCAGCAGCGTCAAATACAGCCGCTCTGAGAAGAAGGTGGCGTAGTTCTCCAGCGTGAACGACCACGCCTTCCCCGACAGCGGCAGCTCGGTCATGGAGGAGAAGAAGACCATGGCCGACAGCGGCAGGAAGATCGCCACCGTCAGCCACAGATAAGCGGGCAGAAGCAGGGGCAAAGCCGATCGCAATCCGCTCCTCGAACCGGTCGCGACCTGTTCCGCCATATGCCTCTCCCCGAAAGCCCGCCCGCTACTTCACGTTGACCTTGAGCTCTTGCCACAGCGCCAGATAGGCCTCGCGCTGCGCATCGGTGATGGGCGCCTGGAACTGGATGCGCTTGGCGACATCGGGATCGCCCATCACCTTGCGGTTGAACGCATCTTCGGGAAGCGCTGCAACCGCCTTGGTGTTGGCCGAGACCGGCGCGCCGACCTTGGTGACCCATTCAACGTAGAAGCCGGGATCGATCATGTAGTTGATGAACGCCTCGGCGCCGGCGACATTCTTGGAGCCGACCGGAATGGAAAAGGCGTCGAGCCAGGCGACGGCGCCTTCCCTTGGGATGACCAGCGAGACCGGCAGCTTGAAATGCGTCTTGGCGCGGTCGGCCGAACCGCTCCAGTAGGTGCCGATGTCGATCTGGTTGGAGGCGACCATCTGGTTCCAATCGTTCTCCGAGCTCCAGAATGTCTTGATCTGCGGCATCAGCGAGGTCAGCTTCGCCTTGACGGCTTCCATGTCCTTGATGTCGTTGATGTTCTGGCCGGTGGCGATGGCGCCGAACTGAACCGCTTCGACCGCGTCGTCGCGAATGACCACGCGGCCCTTATGGGCCTCGTTCCACATTTCGGTGATGCTGGTCGGCGGCGTCTCGAAGGACTTCTCGTTGATGGCGAGCGCGGTCAAGCCCCACACCCATGGCACGCCATAGACCTTGCCGTCACGAACGAGCATCGGCGATCCCGCCTTGTCCGGGCTGATGTCGGCGTAATTGGGAATATTGGCAACGTCGATCGGCTGGATCAGCTTTTCCGCCATCGCCTGGTCGTTGAAGGCTGCGTTGATCATGACGACGTCGTAGAGGCCGGGATTGGTCCTCAGCTTGGTCAGCATTTCCTGTTCGGAATTGAAGAAGTCGTTGACGACCTTGTTGCCGGTCGCCTTCTCGAAGGCCGCGATGGCCCAGGGCTCGTCGGCCCCGTAGCCCTTCCAGTTGAGCACATGCACTTCAGCGGCAGTGGCGGCCAGCGTCAGCGCGGAGGTGAAGACGGCAGTCGCCGTCAGAAAAGCAGTCAGTTTTGGCATGCGCATGTTCGTTCCTCTCATTGTTTTGCCCGGTTGGCGGGCTTGTTGCGTCATTTAGGCTGTCACAAATGGGCCTCTTGCTTCCGGCCGTGCACGGATCGATCGTCATAGCCGAGGAATGTCTGGATCTCCTGGTCGGTCGGCGCCGATGATCCGCCATGGCGGGTGACCGAGAGCGCCGCCGCCGCATTGGCGTAGCGCGCCGCTTCGAAGGGCGGCACGCCGCGCGAAAGCGCGCTGACGAAGGCGCCGATATGGGTGTCGCCGGCGCCGTTGGTATCGACGGCGGCGACCTTAAAACCGGGCACGGCCTGCGCGGTGCCGTCAGCCAACCGCACGAAGCAGCCTTTTGCCCCGGCGCGGATGACGACCCCCTCGGCGCTCGGACTGTGGTTGGAAAGAAGCCCGGCAGCAATAGCTTCGACATCGCCGGGGCCGGCGATCTCGGCCGCTTCTACGATGTTGCAGCTCAGCCAGCTCGTGCGCGCCAGCACCCGGTCGAGAATGGTGCGCGGGATGTCTGATATAACAGGCGTCGGATCGAAGACGAAGGGAATTTCCGCCGGCAGCGCCTCGATCCAGTCGGCCAGCGCATCGCGGCTGCCGACATAGCTCAGCGTGTAGCCGGAGGCGAACACCCAATCCCCCGGCGCAACCCGGACGGGCGCCATCATGCCGAGGCTGAGCACACTCTCGGCACCAGGCCATGACACGAAGGTGCGCTCGGCGTCGCCGCTGATCATGGCGACGCAATTGCCGCTGTCCATCATGGTGGATGCCGGGGTCAGCGTTGCGATGCCTTCCGCCGCGAGGGCGGCGCGCAGGAAGTCACCATTCGGTCCGCTGCCGAGTTGGCCGCCGAACACCACTTTCATACCGGTGCGGCTGACCGCGACCATCATGTTGAAGCCGCCGCCGGCGACCTGGGCAAAGCTCGATGCGGTTTTCTCGGTGCCGGGCGCCGGCAAGGCGTCGATGCGGTAGACATAGTCGACCACCGCGCTGCCGATATGGACGAGACGCCCGCTCATGCCGCCGCGTCCTTGCCTGAAATGCTTTTCGCCATCCGCGCCGCGACCAGGTCGGCGGCGAGCGCGCGCACCTGCGCAATGTCGAGGCCTATGAGCCGGTTGATGTGTTCCCGCGGCAATCGGGAAAAGCCGGCGCAGGCGCCTGCCATGCCGGCGGCAATGGCGCCGATCGTGTCGGTGTCGCCGCCGAGATTGGCGCTGATGACGGCCGCCAGCCAGGGATCGCCGCCGGCTATTTCCAGCACCGCGAAGGCCGCCGGAACCGATTCCTGGCTGGCGACGCCGGTGCCGACCAGGTCGACGATGAGCCGGATGCCGTCAGTGACAGCCTTGCCGCGAACGAGGCTCCTCGCCCAGTCGATACGCGCGGCAATGTCGCCGCCGGTGATCCAGTGTCCGAGTGCCGCCCCTTGCCTTGCCGCCACGACCGCCCGGTCCGAGGCCGCACGCCAGTCGCCGCCGGCAACGCCGCGGCTGACGGCGGCAGCGACGGCTGCGGCTGAAGCAATGGCGATCGAGGTGTTGTGCGTGGCGCGGCAGGTTTCGGCGACCTTGGCGACCAGCGCGTCGAGCGGCTCCGGCGGCATCATGATGCCGACCGGCGCGATCCGCATCGCCGCGCCATTGGTGTCGCCGCCACTTCCCGCTTCCTCGGCCGGCACGCCGCCATTGATGGCGTCGATGGCGCGCTTGGTCGAAGGCCCGAGCAGGTCGTAGCTGCCGCGCGCCTTGACCTCGCGCTCCCAGTCGAGCAGCGCATTGACCCAGCGCGTATGATCGAAGCCATCGCCTGAAACAACCAGGATACGGCCGAGCAGCAGCGCCTGTTCGGTGTCGTCGGTAACAGTGCCGGCGGCCAGGCCTTTCGAGACGGGATGGTCGGCGACGGGCGCGACGAAATCCTCGACGTGGCCGTAGAGCTCGGCGATGCGGGCCGGCGACAACAACTGCGTCGGCATGCCGAGCGCATCGCCCAGCGCACCGCCGATAAGCGCACCCATCGCCCGGTCGATCGCCTCGGCCGTGTCCATACTCAGAACTCCAGGTGAAGTGCGAAATGCGCCGGATTGAGAAGGCTGGTGACAAATTCGATGGCGCGGCCATCGGCCGCGCGCGTCAACCGCCGCGTGCGCAGGAACGGCGCGCCGGGCGCGCAATCGAGAATGGCCGCGTCCTCGGCGCTCAGCATCTCGATATCGACCCACTCCTCGCCGTGATCGGGGACGAGCCCCGCCCCTCGCAGCGTCTGGTGCAGCGAGCCCTCGCGCAGGCCGCGCAGCGGCACGTCCTCCAGCTCGGGCGACAGCGGCAAGCGGCTGCGCTCGATCGAGATGGCGTGGCCGTCATCGGCGTTGCTGCGCACCCGGTCAACGGCGATGAAGAACGGGCTTTCGACACCCAGCCTGGCAGCGAGCTCGGCATCCTGCATGACTTCGAGCCTGAGCGTGCGCGTGTCGGCATTGGCGCCGGCATTGGCCAGCGCCCGCGACCAGCCGACGGCGTCGTCGACCGGCATGCCGTCGAAGGTGACGAACGAGCCGATGCCGACTTTGGTGGTGATCAGCCCGCGGCTCGACAGTTCCTCGAGACCCTTGCGGATGGTGTTGCGGCTGACGGAAAAGCGCTGGACGAGCTCGTTCTCGCTCTGCAGGCGGTCGCCGAAGCCGAGCACGCCGGAGCGGATCTCGTGTTCGAGGACGGTGGCGATCCGTTCGGGCTTGCCCGTACCGGGAGACGGCAGAGCCGTGCGACGCGTCATGGAATACCTGTTCAGTAGACCTGTATAGTCCTGTTCAATACCGTGACATGGCGGTCATGTCAACGGCTCGTGGCCAGCACGCTTTTGAGTTCCCCATCCTGGGCAAGGATTGCTCTGATGATCCCGAACGGTTCGTCGCAGGCTGGAATTTTATGGGAACCTTCACCACCCCCGAGCGGTTTTTTCTATTGTCGCAAATGCGGCGACAACCGAGAAAATGGAGACAAATGGAGAAAAATCATGCTCACGAAGATTCTCGCAGCGTCCGTACTTGCCGCCGGTCTGGCCACCTCTGCGATGGCCCAGAATACCAGCGACCCGGACGCTGACATGGGTCCCGGCAGCGACAGAAGCGTCGTCACCGACCCTGCCCCGGTCGATCGGAACCTCGTCGAGCCGAATGCCGTCGATCCCGGGATTACGGGTAGCATTATTGCGGGCCCTGATGACTTGAATTCAAACGCCGACTTGAATTCTAATGCCGATCGTAACTGCCCTATAGGCCCGCAGGGCGCGATGCCGGATGCAACGAACAAGGCTCCCGGCACGGTTTCACCGACCGTCAACGACAACCACTGCGGCAAGTAGCCGAGAGCGATTTCAGGACTCACGCTTTCGGCCGCGGCACGGACAGAGTTTCGTCCCGCGGCCGAAACGCTGTGTTACCGAAGCGCTATGTTCTAGCTTGCTGAACTCTTGCGCGGTCGGACAGCTTTTGGCTTGGTGGCCTTTCCGGTCGCGGGACCCTTCGCTTTCGGCCTGCTCTCCTCAGCATCGATCTCGGCTGTGGCCTGAGCCCAGTGCTGCTGGTGCGCGCCGTCGGGCCGGCCGGCCTGCTCCCAGATCGCGTGGGCCCGTTGGCGAATGCGTTCCTGCCTGTCGTCCGTCACTGTTGCCTCCATCGGCTCAAATCCGTGAGCGGCAACTTTTAGCTGAAATTTCGTTCGGCGTCTTGGGCGGCTTCAGCCCTGGTCGGACAGAACCGCGACACCGAGAAGCGCCGCCTTTTTGGTGATCAGCCCCGCCAGATCCGCGTCCGAGCGCTCCGTTCCAGTTCGCTCACGAACCTCTGCAATCAACTCCTTCATCGACAACAGGGCAGTGCCCCGTTCAGCAAGCAGCTTGTCGACAGATGCGGCCACATTGCGTGACTGGACATGGGGCAACATGAAAATGGCTCCTTCCCGCGACAAGACGATCAACGGCCGGCGGCCTGCCGGCGAGCCGCCGCTCCCTCTTGCGTCTTCCCGAGAGAGCGGCGGGTGAAGGTCAGTCGATGACCTGCACGATCCTGCGGGTGCCGGGGTCGACCAGCACGGTGCGACCGTCGACGACCACGTATCTGTACTCGACGTCGGGAACTTCGTGAAGTTCAACCGTGTCGGGCAAAGTGGAACCGATATTGAGCTCCACTCCCAAAAGGCTGATCGACGCCAGCGGGTGCTTCTGCACATATTCGCGGACGACTGTCTGCTGCTCGGGCGTGACAATCACCTGGTCTGCGGTGGCCACGCCGATACCGGCGAGCAGAACCAGCCCGGCGGCAGGAACAAGGTGGATTTTCATCGTCTTCTCCTGTCTGTTTGCGGGCTGCGCCTTCCCCAGTCGGGAACGGCGCGCCCACATTGAAAACGCTCACACAACCTTCTTTGTTCCGTAGCGGCGGCTGTTCGATCCCCGCATTGGTGCCGCCCTGATGCGACCACAGTGGCCCGCGTTCCTGTCGCAGGCACGCGGGCCGATCGGATTGCCCGATCAGCAGCGATACCGGAGGGGGTGATATCGACTGCTTCGAGAGGAACATTTAGCAAGAGCTAATGTTCCGGGCCGAAGGCGAAAAAGTGTGCCGGCGTCGGGCACCCGTCAGGCGCGAGGCGGCAAAGGCCCGAATCTATTGTTTCGGCGGCTGTGCCGGCACCTCGCCGGGCTTGAGCACCGGTGTCTTCCCTTGGTCCGGCGGCGGTGCGGCCATGCCTTGATCGCCGGTCGGCGGCGGTTGCAGCACGCCGTTGCAGGGATCAAGCGTGTCGGTCAGGCTGTCGCTGGCACCGTTGTTGACGGGCGGCTTCTGCTGCTGGCCGTTCTGCGGCTGGGCCTGGCAGGGGCCGGCAGGCGCCTGGTCTTGTGTCTCCGTCTGGGCGGCAACCGGCGCCGCCAACGCCAGTGCACCCAGCACGCCCATCATCAGCGTCCCCGTCATCAGCGTGCCCGTCATCCGCGTACTTGGCAAGAATTCGAAAGGTTTCACGTCGAACTCCTTTCCCGCGAAGGATCACCTCCTTGCCAAAGCAGGTGGGCGGCGATTGGTTCCCGTATGCTGCGACGCGCCCGGCTCCGTGCTGGTTCAATCGACTGACAGGATAGTTTGAGCGGCAAGAGCGACGAGTACCGTGGAAGACGCGAAAAACCGCCCCGTTTCCGGGACGGGCGCAGCATGTTGGGGAATCGTTAATCAGCGATTGCTACTATATTGGACCATGACCAAGAATCTCGGAAACGCCGTCAGGAATGCCCCGAAGGAACCGGCAAGGAGCTCCGCCCTCAGCCGGCTGGCGCCCGCCTTGTTTCCCCTGGCGGTCGTCGCGCTTGGATATCTGATCGGCTGGCAGTTCTTCGGCTTCTAGGGCATCGGCCCCCTCGATGTCGCGCGAAGAGACGTCGCGCGAACAGACCTTGGATCAGAGGCCGGCTGCTTCTCAGTCCGGGAAATCGAAAACCGGCTCCTCACATCGATGGACCCGACATTGACCGTCAAGCGTCCGGACATAGGAGGCGACAGGCACGTCGGGCCAGTCGCACTCATTGCCGTATTGGCGGACATATCGATCGTAGGTGTTGCGGCCGGTGGTCAGGACCACCGCGCGCCGGCTCTGGATCAGAAGCTGCGTCTGTTCGCATGTCATGGTGCGCGCATCCGGCCGGGCGTAAGCCATGCTTGTGGCGGCGAGCAGGATCGCTGCGGCTGTCGAGGCGATTGGGCGAGCTGGCATGGTGCATCCTCACAAGGGTCGTGCGTAACGCGCACCGTCGCCCGTGGTTCCGCACCTTCACCCGGGTCTCCCGCAAGAGGCTGTTACTGCGGCGCAATAAGACAGGCGCGATCTCACTCCTCCTTCTCCGGCTTGAACCGCCTCACCACCACCTCGAAGACGATGTCCGAAATCCACATCGCCGAGACGCCGATGAGGAACGCCGCGGCCAGCGTCGTGGTGTCGTCGTCAGGCGACGGAATCGGCAGGCCGGCGCGGATGTAGTGCACCACGGGAAGCGTCAGGTAGGCCGCCGCCAGCGCGCTGCAGATCGGCGACGCCACCATCTCGCGAACCTTGTAGCGGTGGCGCGACAAGGCCCGCAGAATGCCGCCGGAAAGGCCGGCGACCACCACCGGCGCCTTGATGCCGAGAGCATCGAGAAACTCCTGTATCATCACGGCCTCCACCCGCACCATCTGGCGCCCTTCCCGTTGTAGGCATTCACCTCGTCGAGCTCGGCCCGCGACATGGCGGCGACGACGAGGGCGGATGGACGCCGCGCCTGATTGTGGTCGCACCAGACCTGGCGCGCGGGCGAAACCGGCGTTGTGCATCCGGCGAGCAGCAGGCCCCCGAGCAGCAGACCGATCGTCAGTGCCTTGCCCATCGCATCGCCTCCCGCCGTGCGGCTTCGTCCGGCAGGTCGCGCGCCGCGCGTTCGACATCGGTCGCCTCGCGGTCCATTTCGAGGCGATCCTGCGCCGCGGCGAGTTTTCCGCCGCTCGCCTGGCCGTATCCTTCCTGGCCCGGCTGATGCCGCCGGCGACAAACAGGCCGATGCCGCCGACGAGTGCTGCGAAGATCGCCATGATCGCCTTGTTGCCGGCGAGCGCGCTCAGCATGGAAAGCACCCACATCTCAATTGCCCTCCACGGCGGGCTGTCTTCTGACGAGGCCGGCGACGCCGTCGCGGACGACATTCATCAGGATCTTGAGCAGGGTCAGCACCCCGGTGATCTTGAGCGCCAGGGCCGCGTCGATGCCGAACATCGTCCAGTCGAAGCCGACCAGGCCGGTAAGCAGCAGGATCAGCACATTGATCAGATTGTGCGCGGCATTGGTATTGAACCACGTCATGGCTTTGCCTTTCGAAACAAAGAGGGGGCCTTTCGAAACAAGGAGAGGATAGCGGCGACCAACGGAGCCAGGACCGCGGCCCAGAATCCGGGCAACGGCCCGGGCCGGACTCCAGCCCTGCCCGGCTCTGCCTCCGAAGTCGGGGAACCGTTCAGCTGCGGAGCCTGCGGGATCGGAACAGGCGCTGGAGGCTGTGCTGGGGCAGCGGGCGGCCACGGCGTGTCCTTGATCCCAGACCATTTGCGGAACGCGTCGGCAAGCCTGATATCGTAGGCGTTTTTCCCAAAGGATGCGCCGTTATAACCCTTGGCAAAGCCGGCCCAATCATGCTTGCGCAATTTGTCGTCGAGCCGGTTGGCGGCGATGAAATTGACCGCCGCCGCCAGCTGCAGCGCCTCGTCCTCCATCATGGCTTCGACCATGGCCTGCACGGTGGGGAAGCCGGCCGCCTTGAAATTCTCGCCGAGAACCTGGCCGAGGCCCCACGACGCCGATCTGAGCGCCGCCGTCTCGTCGATCGCGATAGCCGCTTTCAGGCGCGGATAGCTGTCCCGGGGATAAGGCTTTTCGCCCCACCTGACATAGGCAAGTCCGGCCGCGACTGCTTGCGCACGCTTCGCCCCCGACAGGTTGCGGAAAAGACATGCGGCTCGAACAGGATGATCGGCCGGCCATGGGCGTCGAAGCCATGCCCGCTGGTCTCGACCTCGAGAAAGGCGTGGATCTCATCCTCGCCGACGCCGATTCTGGCGCCAAGTTTTGGCAGATCGAGGTCGTCCAGGCGCCTGGCGGCACCCTTGAACGTGGTATCCATGGTCTTGTCCTTTCCGCCCAGGTCGCGGGCAGGTTGATGTTTGCAACCGACTGTGTGAAATGAGCCCCAAGAGGAGCGGAGATCGGGAGGACAGCGGCCCATGTCGCAAGATGAAGGAACGGCGCGCTGGACGCTGAAGGCCGAGCTATGCGCGGTCGGTCGCGATAAGCCCTTGCTTGTGGCGCTGGCAGCGATCCTGTGCCTCTATTGCGGGCTGGTCGCCGGGCCGATCCTCTATGCGTTCCTGGCCATCCGGGGCATGGCGGATTTCTTCAAGTGAGGGTGTTGACCATTTGAGAACAACTCCGTCCGCGTCGCCACCTGAACCGAAATTGCTTAGCCGGGATGAAACTGCTCCCATGAACCGTTCGTACCTTGTGGGACACAGGGTGCGGACGTGACAATAAGGATCAGACTACCGGGCGGGACTTTGAAGATCAAGACGAGGGACGAGCTGCGCCGCCGCGAACAGAAGCGCGAAGTTCCGGTCTGGCAGGTCGGAAATTACTTCATCGTCTGGTGGCCGAGCAGCATGTCGGATCGTCCGTCCAGGCCCCCGCCAAAATGATGAACCAGAGCCTGCGCCCCGACCCTTCTGGAGACAGGCCCAGAAGATAGCCCCAGAAATAGTCCATGAGCGGCTGTTGACTCTTCCGCCGCGGAAGCTCTCTAATTGCTGCGCTGCACAATGGGGTTGGGCTGATGGCGGTTCGTATCAAGTTGCCGGGCGGCACCTTGAAGGTGAAGGTGTATCGGGAGTTGCGCGAGCGCGAGCGCGCCCGCCGCATCCCTGTCGTCAAGATCGGTTCGGTCTATTTCACCTGGTGGTCGAACCGCCAGCGTCCTCTAGATAACCCGCCGGGTGCACCGGACGATCCTGACCAATCCCGGGCAACGCCTTGACGCCCTGAACGTCATCAGGCGCCTGCGCTTCCTTCCGGAAACAGTCAAAACTCGCACATCCCTTGGGGAAGTTCTCTACTTGCTGCATTGCACATCATCGTTGCGTTGCACGGCGGGAGTTGAACCGATGGCAGTGCGTATCAAAACCGGGCGGCTATCGCGAATTGCGGGTGCGCGAACGCGAGCGCCGCGTGCCAGTCATGAAGATTGGTTCGCTCTATTTTGTCTGGTAGTCGAACAGCCAGCCTCACGACAAGCCGCAAGACAGCCGTCATTAGTCTTTGCAGTCTTTGCGGCATTCGCCTGCGCGGGCTACGGCGTGTCTTTTGGACGCGCAAGCCAGCCAGCCGCCGCCGAAATTCTCGACTCACAAGATCGCTCGGTACAAACCTATCTACGGTCGACGAAATGCTACTTGCACAGGCTGTGCCCGGGGGCGTGTCGAGCCAAACGAATTACCGCGTGAACAACCTCACGATCACGCTTGCAAAGCGGAGATGCTTGCCGCAAATGATGGGCGGCCCAACGGATCTGCCCCTGACAATGCGAACTGACCTGCCGGTGGGATAAACCATCAGCGCTTTCCGGTTCCAAGCGATCGATGGTCGGCGCATCCCTGCGCCAATGGTGGAAACCGACGACGAGCACGACGCGCGGGCAGCATTGAAGGTGCTTTGTGCGCAAATACCACAACCTCATTGTCTGCGACGGATCGCAGGTTATCGCCGAGAGGCAGCAACAGACACGATACGGAACACACTGACATGCCTTTTGTGCCGCCCTTTCTGCAACGCCTAGCGGGCGTCAATGTCGGCGCCGGCACGAAGATGGCCATTCAGAGCGTCCACACTGCCCGCCGTGGCCATCACTCGATCGGCGAGGACGGTATCATCAACTGCCGTTTCTCGTTTGACCGGTCAGCAGCCCAAATCACGATCGGCCGCCGTTGCTTCATCGGCAAGAGCCACCTAGTCGCCGCCGAGCACATCAGGATCGGCGATGACGTCGTTATTTCCTGGGGTACGACGATCGTTGACCACAACTCGCATTCGCTGGATTGGAAGCAGCGAGCCAACGACGTCGCGGACTGGCATCAGGGCAAAAAGAACTGGTCGGATGTCGGCATCGCGCCGGTCACGATCGAGGAGAATGTCTGGATCGGCTTTGGCGTGACAATCCTGAAAGGCGTCACGATCGGCAAGGGCGCGGTCGTTGGCGCGGCGTCTGTCGTCACGAAGGACGTAGAGCCCTTCACGGTCGTTGCCGGCGTTCCGGCCAAAAGGGTCCGCGACCTCTCAGAATCGACTACTTAGTGCTGCAGAGCGCTCCGGCCATGTACGCCATGTTCCGCAGCGCAGTCTTGGGCGCGAACCTGAGAAATTCGGTTCGCAGCTTGTATTTCAACCAACCCTTTGACGGGCCGGCCAGGTGCTGCTCATAAGCGAGATCGTGAGCAAACGTCATCAGCCTGTCGACCTTGAGGCCGGACGTTTTGAGCAGATTTTCGAACGTCTGAGGAGTATAAAAATTGATGTGCCCATAGGGTCCGGACGTGCGGATCGCCTTGGTGAGATTTCGCGTATGCTCCAGCGGCACCTCGATGTAGAGCTTCTTGCAGACCCTCGCCGCCTCCATCAAAAACATCCCTTCGTGCTCGACGACGTGGATGGCCAATCCAGGTCGAACGACTTGTCGGAGTGCCAAATGTGGAAGCCAAAAAAACATCGAGCTCTTCCGACTAGGGATTTTCCGTGCCTTGATGGCCTCAATACCCGAGGTGGAAATCTCGTCGGCCCCGAGTGTCTTTGCCAGATTCGTTTGTTGAGCTTGTCCAGCACAGCCCCTTCACCGGCCCCGATATCAAGGACCTTTTCGAAGGTCTCCCCCGGGAGGATCGCTTCTATATGGCCGACTGATTGCTGCGAAGCAATTTCGCGTTTCGCGGCTACTTTGCCATCTGCGTAGTAATCATCATAGATCGCTATAATGCTGCCGGCGTCCGCCATAGAGAAATCCTCCTAAGGATCACCCCCGCCAAGCCAACCGTGCCATAGTGCGCGAACCGCGTCCAGTGCGGACTAGGCGCCTCCCAGCCACACTTCGACGAGCCTTCGGCATCGTCCGTAGGCACTGTGATTCCTCGACAATAAGTTCGGGTCATTGAACTGTTAGGATCTTCTTTCCGACGATCACCCATTCCTCGCCCTCTTCAAGCGTCGCGATCACTTTACCCTTGCACTGAATAGCGAATGTGGCCTTATCCCCTTTCCGCGACGTATTCGATGAAGCGCAACGCATTGCCGTCGTGGCCGGCGTCGTTGAAGTGCAGGCCTTCTTGATAGGCCCCCGAGTTGATGTAATCGAACCCGTCGATCGGGATCGTCGGCACATTGCGCGACCGGTAGGTTTGGCGGATCGCGCCAAGCGCTGCGTCGTATGTTCGGCCGCCCGTATAGCTGCCATCCCAAGACGAGGACGGGGGCGTTGGCGGCATTACGATGATGCGGGGCGCCAGGGCCGCTTCCAGCGTGTTGATGATCGACGTGATGTTCGTTGAAATCGTCGCCGGCGGCGTGCCAAAGCTGTCGTTGATGCCCAGGGCGAGGACCGGCACGATCTTGCCGCCAGCATAGCCGCATTGTGCGACCGCAGAAGCAAGGCGCGGCGCGTTGAAGGACGCGAATGTATAGCTTCCGTGCGCGGCGCGCGGCGTCCGCAGACGCGGGCGCGAGCCGGTCGCCTTTATGCCGAGACGGATAAGCCCGGTGATCTCCACAGGTCCGCCTGCGACCGTGAGGGTATAGCTTTCGGCTCGCTGCCTGCCCTGTCAGGGACGGGCCGGAATATTGATCGAGTGCCAGAGCACCGGCAGCGTTCACAGTCTTGTAGGCCGCGCCGCCGTTGAAGGCGAAGGCGAGCGAGCCTTGACCGGCGTCCTGGGTGTGGTGGACGTCGACCTGTTCATAGGCGCCCGTGAACGCCAGGGACGCACCATCCGCAAGGATGATGCTTTCGCCGAGCGGCCCGCGCGTTCCCGTCGAGACGGTTCCGCTGGTCGTGACGCCATAGAAGGCGGGCGTGTAGGTAGAGCTTGGCCGCAGCGCCGTCATGCCCGGTTCATCGTCAGCAATAACGACATTTGCGAACTGCGTGACGCGATTGAACCAGTGTGCGGGGCCGTTGCTGGCCAGCGCCCAATGACAGCCGGAACCGCTTGCCCCGGCATTAACTTCGGTAATGTACCCATCGGACGGCGCTGGCGTTTGCATGACAACGCTGTAGTTCGACGGGGTATTCGTGCCTGTGTTGACCAATGACGGCCAGCCAACAACCTGCTCTGATCCGACAATATCAGCCAGTTCGTTTGCGGTAACATAGGCAGCACGCGCCTTGACGCCGATTTCGCCCGTGAAAGTTGCCTTCCATTGCGGGCCATTGGTAAAACCAATGGTCTTGGCGGTGTTCGACGTAGGAACCGCCGCCGTGAACCACTCGGCTTCGCCGTTCGGAATGGCCCCCGCCGTATAGTACCAGGTGCCGGAGCCGGTGCGCTGGAGGCCCATGACACTGCCGGCCGGTTTCAGGATCGAGAGCCCCGAGTTGACGGAGGACGGGCCGGCAACCGCAAGGATGGTTTGTTCAGAGACGAGACTCAGCGTGCCGTCGCCCTCGACGTGGGCAAAGACGACATGAATGGTCCCGGCTGTCACACCGAAACCGAGCTCTACGCTCGACAGATTTTCATCTATCGCGGACAGAAACCCCGGCCAGTAATAGACAGAAGTGTTAGTGATAGCCGTGCTGCCGACCGAGCCGGTAATGGCAACCGGACCCACCGTCCGCGATCCGATCAAGGCGATGACTTCCGCCGCTGACGAACGCCCGTGTCGATGGCAACCGGCCCCGCCACTACGTTGTCCATTCCGAGGATACCGGCGCCGATTTCGGTCCAAAAGTATTCACCAACCTCAACATTCCGGGCAAGAACCGGTGGGACGCTGGTACCAGCGAGGCCGGCTGACGCGCCAAAGCTAAAAGCAGGCGCGGTGGTATAGGAACCCGACGCCGTGATGAGGATCATAGTGACTACGCAGCCAGCGACGATGAACCGACCGGCAGCGCCAGAGCCAACACCGCCAGTAATGGCGAGATCGAATGTCCCATCAGTCCCGCCAGCACCGCCCACGAGCGCACCGCTACCAACGATACCAAAGCCGACCGCCGCCACGATCGTCGGGAAGATGCCCTTGCCATACAGGGACGCGTCGCGCGCCGCCTGGGCGCTGGCCAGATTGGCCGCGGTTGCTACGACATCGGCGGCGGTTTGTCCGGCATTGGCGGCGGAGGTGGAGGCGCTGGCAGCTGCGTGGCCGGCACTGGCCTCAGTGGCATCCTTTAGCACCTTCGTTTCATCGCGCAGCGCTTCCGCCTCATCGACAACGTCTGAAATGTCGGGCGACACAAACGGGATAATGGCGATGGCGTCGGTGCCCACGACCGGCTCGTCGGCCGTAAACTGAAACACCCGGTCGGCATTGACTGTCCCTATCTGGGTGTGGACCGTCGTTCCGTTCTGCAAGGTGCGGGCGGTGCGGGCATCGGCGGCGCGAAGCCATTCGCCTTCGCTCACCGTGTAGATCCCGTTCTTCGTCGGGTCGGACTGGTTCCTTGACCAGCACGCGGTCGCCAACCTCGCATGGCACGCCGTCGATGGTTTTCAGGCCATGAAGGAGGATGTTGGCTGTGGTCGCCAGACGCACGGGTTCGCGTTCGCCGGTCAGAAGTCGAACGGCGGCAGTTGCAGGTCGGGCCATCAGGCTTGCTCCATGAAAAAAGCCTCGGCGAAGCGAGGCTTAAAAGTGCTCTATGATTTCAGCGCGCACCACAGGACCTGCCCGTCGAATGTCGATGCCAGCCGCGACGATCGCGTCCGTACTTGCGGATGCGCAGGCTTCGAATATCACGTCAGTTTTCTGCTGTCTGCCGAGATTGCGCTTTCTAGGCGGGGCGTCCCTTAGCAGTCGCTTAGCACCTGTCATTTCAGCCGGTCTCAGATCAGGGGTGCCGGCACCTCGTGTTTGAGACCTTAAGCGCCGTCTTCGACGAGAGCGGACGGATCAATACTCCTCGGACCTGACTCGCGAAGCTGGCGCGGCGTTGGCGTCTTGAGGGCCATCTGGACTCGCCTTCGAAGCCACTCCGGAGGAAATGGCTGGCAGATGAAGGTCGGATCGGCGTCGAAGAAACGCTCTGAGGTACAGATGGAATGCGGCGAGGTCGGAACTATGCGCTGTTTAACGGCAAGCATTCTTGGTACAAAGCGACACAGCCGCCGCCACAGGTCTTGTGCGGACGGCTTTGCGAAGACATGAAACAGCGCGGCCGGATCGATCCGTGTTGCGTGGACAAGCGGAGCGATGGCCGCGCCTGGCGACGTGCGCGCGGCTTCGCTGCCATAATACGCTGAAGCCACGCCATCGGACCAACGAAACAAGAAAGAAGCTAGCTTGGGATGTCGCGTGCGGACTGTTTCAAGGACGATCCGGTGCGATGTCAGCATGACGACATACCTGGTCGACATAGAAGATAGTGATCGCCGGTAACCAATCAGATACTCGGGAACGACATCATAATCGCAGATCGCGGCAATGTTGAGCTGCATCTGCAAGTCTTCGGCTCCTTGGGCGCCTGCGGCTCTGAGCGACGGGTCGTATCCCCCGGTTGCCATAAGAACCGATCGCCTGATTAGCGGTGAACTTGCATTGCCGATAAAATTCTCGACCAGCACCCAGTTGTGAACGTCCCCGCGAGCGAGAGTTGGCGGGGAGCATTCGACCACCCAATCATCATCATCGATGACCCGATACCATGCGTAGACAAGGCCGAGAGACGGCCGCGACTGAAAGAGGCTGTGCTGCTTTTCCAGCTTTGTCGGGTGCCACACATCATCCGCATCAAGTGGCGCTATAAACTCACCCTTCGCCGCATGAATTGCCAGGTTTCTGGCGACAGCAACCCCTTGGTTCTGCTGTCTCAGAAGAGAAATACGCGGATCACTGGTTGCAAACGCCTCGACGATCTCAGCGGTCCGGTCGGTCGACCCGTCATCGACCACTATGATCTCCAGCTGGTTGAAAGTTTGCGAGGCGGCCGACTGAAGGGTGTGTCGGATGGTCTTTTCCGCGTTGTAGGCAGGAATGATGACGGAAACTGCGGGTTGCATATCGAAAAAAACCTGCTTTTGATGAAGGATGAATGCCACCGGCCTAAATACTAGCATGCTCGAACGGGATGGTATCAAGCCGCCTGTCCCTACCGGCTACTTCAACATCTGAGAATTCGCCCGGTATTCGCACTTACGGCGGCGACATGTGCTAATATGCTGGTTTCAATCCGCCGAAACTCGTGGATGCCTTCATGCTTCCTCATTTCGCTCACATCCGTGCCCGTGGCCTCATGGTCTTATTGCCATCAGCTATATGCTTGAACACTCACATGTATCGCGTTTCTGCCGATCGGGATGGCATCCGCGATCGGACGTGACCGTGGTTTTTACGTTTCCTGCGGCGGGAGAACGATGGTGATCCCGCGCGTTCTCCTGCAGCTTCGTCGGCTGGTGCGGCGTCGACGCCTGCGCCGTGCTCCCATCATACTGATGTACCATCGCGTTGCAGATATCGCCGTCGATCCGTGGAGCCTAGCCGTCCATCCGGCGAGGTTCGACGAACAAATCGAAGCGCTGACGCGGAGCCGGCGGGTGGTGCATTTGCATGAGCTGTTCGATGTCATCGCACAGGGAAAGCCAGGCAAACCGCTTGCGGTTGTCACGTTTGACGACGGCTATCACGACGTCTACAGCAACGCTCGCCCTATCCTGCAGCGTCACGACTGCCCGATGACGCTGTTTGTTGCGACGGGAGCAATCGGAAGCGGCAGAGAATTCTGGTGGGATGCGCTCACGCGCATCTGTCTTGAGACGCCTGAGCTGCCTGACCAACTCGACATCACGATCGAGGGAGGCAGGCATCACTGGCTTATCCCGAAGATGGTGGATCAGGCCGGCCGTGACAAAGTCTACCGGGAGGTGTGGTCGGCGCTCCGAACGCTGCCGTATGAGCGTCAGAACGCACACGTCGAAGACATTGCGAAATGGGCGGGCGTTGGCCTCGACGCCAGGCCAGAGCACTGTATTATGACTCCCGCGGAGGTTGGTGACATCAGTGACGACCTGATCACGATCGGCGGTCATACTGTCAGTCATCCCACGCTTCCGGCCCATTCCTTCGCGACCCAGCTTCGCGAGATCGTCGACGGCCGTTCGGCCTGTGAGCAAATGACCGGGAAGCGCGTCCTCTCTTTTGCATATCCATTCGGAGACCATGACGCTCTGTCGGTATCTGCCGTCAGGGAAGCGGGATTTGAGTTCGCATGCACGACGCGCGCCGGGTGCGTTGCGCCCGAGGCAGACGTGCTGCGTTTACCTCGATTGTATGTCGGCAACTGGTCAGGGGACGAATTCTTGCGAAAAATCGAGGATCATCTGTTCTGATGAACGCACAGCAGACTACCATTATCACTCCTCGACGCGGCTGGTTTGACCTCGATGTCTGGCACCTGTGGCGCTATCGCGATCTGCTGCTCCTGTTCGCGATGCGCGACATCAAAGTCCGCTACAAGCAGACCTTGCTTGGTCCGGCTTGGCTGATCCTGCAGCCCCTGGCGCTTACCGCAGCCTTGACCACCGTGATCAGCGGTATCGCGGGCATTTCAACCGGTGGCCATCCCGCGCCAATCTTTTATCTGACAGCGCTGGTGCTGTGGTCGTATTTTTCCCAAGTCGTCTCCACCGCGAGCCAGGTCTTCATTGCTAACGGTCATCTTTTCAGCAAGATCTACTTCCCGCGACTCGTCGTTCCCGTGTCGTCGCTGCTGTCGAACAGTGTGGCCCTGGCGATCCAGCTTGGCGTCGCATTGGCCTTCTTGCTCTGGTACCAGCTGACAGGAAAAGTGGACGGGTTGTCGTGGCGCCTCGCGTTCTTTCCGCTGGTGATCATCCAGATCGCGGCATTCTCGTTGGCTGTTGGGCTTTGTCTAGGAGCGTCAACCGCGAAGTACCGCGATACAGCGCATATGACTCCGTTCCTCATTCAGATCTGGCTGTTCGTGACGCCGATCATCTTTCCTTTTTCGGCTATTCCCGAGCAGTACCGGACGCTGACCGGATTTCTGAATCCTCTCGCTGTCATAATTGATGAATGGCGCTGGTGCTTCTTCGGCACTTCGGCGGTCGGTGCGCCACAAATCGCTGCAGCGCTTGTCACGACCTCGGTCGTGCTGTTCATCGGCGTCGTGATCTTTCAACGCGTCGAACGAACGGCCATGGACATGCTGTGAAGAGAAATGACAACCCTTGCGGCCCCGTAGAGAGTGAAGGTCGCCCTTCGTCGGCCGCCGCGCATTCTGTACAATGGGCACGACGCCGATGCCATTGATCTCCGTCATCACGCCTTTCCTCAATGTCGAGCGGTTTCTTCCGGACGCGATCGAAAGCGTGCGCGCGCAAACCTTCACCGACTGGGAAATGCTTCTCATTGACGACGGATCATTCGACGGGAGCGTTGCAATCGCGGTGGCTGCGGCAACCGGCGATCCGCGAATCCGTTTCATTCGATCGAACGGCCAGCGTCGCGGCGCCGCCGCGGCGCGCAATGCCGGAATCGCGGCCGCGTCGGGCATGTTCTTCACGTTCCTGGATGGCGACGATATATTTGAGCCGGAAAAATTCGAGACGGAACTTGCGATCTTCGATGCGCATCCTCGCGCCAAGGTCCTTTATGGACCGACCCTGTGGTGGTTCCCCGATGAGCCGCACAGGAACTGGACCGACTCGATGCCACGCCAATCGGGCCGTCTGCACATGCCGCCCGACCTGCTCGACCAGGTCATCGTGCGCCAGCGGGCTCATGTGCCGTGCATCTGCTCGATCATGGTTCATCGCGAAGCTTTGGTAGCGGTGGGCGGCTTCGATGAGGCGTTCGAGCTCTACGAAGACCAGACCCTTCTAGTGAAGCTGCTGTTGCGCTATCCGGTATTCGTGACATCCACGCCCACCGGCCGATACAGGCAGCACCTCGATTCGACATCGGCCAAGGCGACTGCTTCCGGCATCTATGATCGACTGCGCCCGCATGCTGCTCGCATCGGCTTCCTCGAATGGGTTGAGATGCATGCGTCGGCCTCGGGATTGATGACGCCGGAGTTGCAGCGGGCGCTCCGCTTCGCATTTGCGCGCTATCCGGCCCAGCGTCGGCCCCTGACACTTCGTGATAGGTTTGACCTCGCCATTGAAGCCGGACGCCGGTTCGCTCGGCGGCTGACGCCACGCCGCATCCTGTCGAAGGTGTTCAGGCTGCTGACGAGAGCACGGAAGTAGTGGGCGGGACCGGTGGCGCGGATTGGATCGCGACCGAACCTGAGATGTCTGATATTAACGATACCGTATTACGTGAATGACAAGTCGCATCGCCTCGCTGGGGGCGACGTGCTAAAACTAACGAGTGTCCATCATTTCTGTGCCAAAATTCTGTTTGTGGGGCCTACGGTCGCGTTCGATTTCTGGCAACGAACACCAGCCCGTTGCCTCCCTGCGAAGCTAAGGAGAATTTGGCTGTTTCATGCTCGCAGTCGTCATAACAACTTACAACCACACTCGCTTTCTCGAGGAAGCCATTCAGAGCTGTCTTCGTCAAAGCCGGCCGATGGATGAAATTATTGTCGTCGACGACGGATCCACCGACAATCCGGCATCGGTTGTCGAGCGTCATCCAGGCGTGCGCCTGATCAGGCAGGACAATTGCGGGCTCGCGGCCGCCCGAAACACCGGACTGGCGGCTTCCAGATCCGATTACATCACCTTTCTGGACGCGGATGATCGTCTCCTTCCGAATGCCATTGAGACGGGCGTGCGAATGCTGGTTGCGCATCCAGATGCGGTTCTCGCTTACGGAGCTCATCGCTTCATCAATGGAAGCGGTGCGATCGAGTCAGACAAGCATCACGTCGCGCTTACTGAAGATCCTTATCTTCAGTTACTGCGGACGGGAAACTTCATTGCGATGCATGCGACCGTGGTTTATCGGCGGGAGACGCTCGCGGCCATGGGCGGGTTCGACGTTTCAATGCGATCCTGCGAAGACTATGAGCTGTTCTTGCGGATAGCCCGGCGCGGTTCGATCGTAACGCACGACGATGTCGTCGCCGAATATCGCATCCACGGCGACAACATGTCGAACAATCGATCGATGATGCTCGCTGCAGCATTGTCGGTGCTTGACAAGCAGTTGGCAGGTCCGGTTGACGACGACGTGCGTCTTGCAGTCCGCGATGGTAGGCGGTTCTGGAAGACCTACTATACCGGAGAGTTGACTACTGAGGCCTTGCGCGCGATCCGCGCCGAACCCGCCAAAGCGATTCGCATGCTGCGGCAGGCTTTGCAGATGTCGCCGCCAATCACGCTGCAAACGGCGGCATTTAGGATAAAGCGCAAGGTCGGCAGGCTTGTGCAACGGCTGCTCGGAGCTTCCGGCGCTGATTGGCGGGCTCCGCGCGTCGGTTCGGTGCGGTTTGGGGATTTCGCACGCACGATGCCGATGAGCCACTCATTTGGATATGATCGCGGCAAGCCAATAGATCGGTATTATATCGAGAATTTCCTACAATTGAATGCGGCCGACATACATGGCCGTGTGCTGGAAATCGGCGACAACAGCTACACGATGCATTTTGGCGGTGCTCATGTCGTCAAGAGCGACGTGCTGCATGTTGATCCCGATGATCCAAACGCGACCATCATAGGCGACCTGTCGCAGCCCGGAGTGCTGCCGTCAAACGCCTTCGACTGCATCATCCTCACGCAAACACTTCATCTGATCTTCGACATGTCGGCCGCGGTCGCTGCACTGGCCGAAGCGCTCAAGCCCGGGGGCGTGCTGCTGCTAACTGTTCCTGGCATCACCGCGGTCGATCGCGGCGAGTGGGGCAGCACGTGGTTCTGGTCATTGACGCAGGCGGCGTTGGCGAAGTTGCTTGCGAAATCCTTCAGCACGGCGAACATGGCGCTCGAAACCCACGGCAACGTCTTTGCGGCAGTTTGTTTTCTTCAGGGACTCGCCAAGGAAGAAGTTTCTGACCAGAAGCTCGACGTCCGGGATACCGCCTATCCTATCGTTGTCACGGCGCGCGTCGTGAAGGACGGGCTGACCGCGGATCAACCCGGCGGTCGAACCGCAAATGTTACGGCTTGAGATCGATGACAGAATTGCCAGCCGTTGAGGTTCGAGGACTTTCCAAGCGCTACCGGCGCGGCGCGATCGGCGTGCGCTCATTGCGTGAGGAGGTCGAACAACTTGTCGCGCGTTTGCGCTCGCGGGAAGCCAAAGCTTCCCTCAACGAATTTTTCGCCATCAAGAACATCACTTTTTCCGTTCCGACTGGCACCGTGTGCGGTATCATCGGACGCAACGGCTCGGGAAAGACCACGCTGCTCAAGGTTTTGACCTCGATCACGGCTCCGGATGAGGGTGAGGCAGTGATGCGAGGCCGGATCGGAAGCTTGCTGGAGGTAGGGGCCGGATTCCATCCGGATCTCGACGGGATCGAGAACATCTACCTCAACGGCGCGATCCTCGGCATGAGTAAGGCCGAGATCACGCGTAAGCTAGACCGGATCATCAAATTTGCCGATATCGGCAGCTTTCTCGAAACGCCGGTCAAGCGCTATTCGTCCGGCATGTATGTTCGGCTTGCCTTCGCGATCGCTGCTCATCTGGAGCCGGAGATTCTCGTCGTCGACGAGGTGCTTGCTGTCGGCGATGCTGAATTTCAAAGGAAATGTATCGGCACGATGAAGAACGTCGCGGGGGAAGGTCGGACCGTGCTGTTCGTGAGCCACAACATGGCCATGGTTCGGCAGCATTGCACAAAAGCGATTTATCTGGACCGCGGCCTTCTGAAGGATTTTGGCGAGGCATCATCGATCATCGATGCGTACCTGTCGAACACCGCCTCGAGCAGCAACGGTTCCGAGCGCGTTGGCGATGAAGACCTCTGGATGCAGGTCGCTATTGTGTATCCGGGTACGCGCGAGCGATGCAGCCAACTCAAGTTTGGTGGCGATTACGATTTTGTGCTGAAGCTGGGCGCGAGGAATTCGTTTCACCGAAGCGTGGTTCATATCCAGATTTTTGATCAGGAAGGCAACTTGATCTCTGTGCTCGAAAGCCTCGCGGAAGGTGTTGGCCAATTTGACATAGTTGGGAAGGCCAAGGTCGTATTCAGCGTGCGATCGTTGGGATTGTTGCCAGGCACTTATACCGCTGGAGCGGCTCTCTATGCGTGGGGAGAGGATGACCCGGACCTCGCAAGCGAGAACTTGCTAACGTTCGACGTTGTTGCAGCAACAGTCAATGACTCCTATTGGCCATATCTGAAAGAGCACGGGATTGTGCGACTGTCGCATTCTGCCCAGTTGCTTAAGCTGGATTGAAGGCGCGTGGAGTGACGTCCTGGCGAATGAATCTTCGATGTAGTTCAATTCGTCGACCGCGCGACCGCAACGCTGAAATCAATCGCGCGCGCCCTGCAAAGACTGAAGGACAATCCGGGCTTGCGGGAACACCTCGGTCAGGCACCGCGAAGACGAATGGAGGAAATTTCCCACTCGCCGCAGTCGCCGCCGCTCTCGGTTGCTTGTTGACCAGGCGGTAGGGCTCTTTCGCAAAAAAGATCGTCACAACCGGCGGCGATACCAGGCCAGCGCCGTTTCGACGATCCGGTCGATTCCGGATTGCTCAGGCATCCAGCCGAGTTCCCGGGCCGCCTTGCCGGCCGCGGCTACAAGCGCAGGCGGGTCACCTGCCCTGCGCGGACCGTAGGCCACAGGAAGGCGCGTTCCCGAAGCCCGGCTCACCGCATCGACCAACTCGCTCACCGTCGTTCCGGTTCCGGTGCCGAGATTGTAGACGTGGACGCCCGGATCGCGCAGAAGCTTCTCCCCTGCCAGAACATGCGCACGGGCGAGATCGGTGACGTGGACATAGTCCCGCACCGCGGTTCCGTCCCTTGTGTCGAAGTCGGTGCCATTAATGGTAAAAATCCGGCCCGACCTAACCGCCGCCTCGATAGCGAGCGGAATGACATGTGTTTCCGGTTCATGCCGCTCACCGATCTCGCCGTTGGGATCACATCCGGCCGCGTTGAAATACCGGAGCACAACCGCGTTTAGGCCATGGGCATCCGAAAGATTGTCCACCATTCGTTCTACGATGAATTTCGACCATCCATAGGGATTGATAGGCGACTGCGGATGCGTTTCGTCAATCGGAGAACGAATCGGAACGCCGTAAGACGCGCAGGTGCTCGACAAGATCAGCTTGTCGACGCCGATCTTCAGCATTTCCTCGAGCAAGACCAGCGTCCCAAAACTGTTATTTCGGTAGTAGAGTTCCGGGCGCTCGACGGACTCGCCGACATAGGCGTAAGCGGCGAAATGCGCCACCAAATCCGGCCGATACTGGTGCAGCGCTGCTGCCACCGCTGCAACATCGCAAATATCGCCCTCGACAAGCGGTCCCCATTTGACCGCGTCGCGCCAGCCGCGCGAGAGGTTGTCATACGCAACGACCGACCAACCGGATTCGGCGAATGCCTTGCAACAGTGTGAGCCGATATAGCCCGCCCCGCCAGTGACCAAGACTGTTTTCATTCGGCTGCAGCGGACCGAGCATATCCCGATGAGACCAAGTCTTCGAAATAGGCAATGGTCATGGCGAGACCGTCGCGCAATGCGATTCTTGGCTTCCAATTGAGCTCGCGCAAGGCACACCCGATATCAGGCTGTCGCTGCCTTGGGTCATCGACCGGCAAGGGTAAAAACCTGATCTTGGATCGGCTTCCGGTAAGTTCGATCACGAGATTGGCAAGTTCGAGCATCGTGAATTCGACCGGATTGCCGAGATTGATTGGACCGGTAACATCGTCGGCCGTGTGCATGAGGCGAACCAGACCGTCGATGAGATCATTGACGTAGCAAAATGAGCGTGTCTGCTGGCCGGTGCCGTACACGGTTATCGGCTTGTTTCGCAGTGCCTGCATGATGAAGTTGGAAATGACGCGGCCGTCGTCCGGACGCATCCTAGGACCGTAAGTGTTGAAGATACGCGCTACCTTGATCCGCAGCCTGTGCTGCCGCCAATAGTCGAAAAACAGGGTTTCGGCACACCGCTTGCCTTCGTCGTAACAGGAACGGGGACCTATCGGGTTTACCCTGCCCCAATAGTCCTCGGTCTGCGGGTGAATCTCGGGATCGCCGTAGACTTCAGACGTGGACGCCTGAAGGATCTTTGCGCGAACCCGCTTGGCGAGGCCCAGCATATTGATCGCCCCATGGACGTTGGTCTTTGTCGTCTGGACCGGATCGAACTGATAGTGAACCGGGCTTGCCGGGCAAGCAAGGTTGTATATTTCATCAACTTCTATGTAGAGCGGAAATGTCACGTCGTGGCGAATGATCTCAAAGGATCTGTTGTCGAGCAAATGCGAGACGTTTCTCCGACTTCCTGTGAAGAAATTGTCGACGCATACAACCTCGTGGCCTTCAGTAAGCAACCGCTCGCATAAGAACGATCCCAGAAAACCTGCGCCCCCCGTCACCAAGACTCGCTTTGCCTGCTGCATTTTTGGGGTCCTCACGCCAGTTCTTCACGCAATCGAATGCGCAAAGCCCTGCGGCGAGGATAGGAAAAAAATGCTGCCCCGCAAACACAAAATCTTAACGCAATTGAAATAGTCGCGTGAGGTGTGCGCAAAAATACGCGAAAAAACCGTTCATTCGCCCGTTTTTGACGGTTTTCGTCCGAACGTCGGCTTGCCGGCATGAACGCGCTGCGCCGCAGCATGATCGATTGCTAATTAAGGAAGATGGGTACTGCACAGTCTTGACCCGGCTCCTATCACCGCCAATGAACGCCTCGCGACTGGGGTCAAAAGCTGACGTAGCGATGTTCACTTTCGACCCCTGCGTCCTCTCTCCACCAACCTACGCCGGTTGCAACTCGCTGCGCGGCAGCCGCGGGAAGGCGATCGCCACCGCCACCGCGCCGAGTCCGACAAGGGCCGACCCGATGAACAGCCAGGAATAGCTGGCATAGGCATCGAACACCATGCCGCCGGCGAGCGGGCCGAAGGCCATGCCGATGCTGGACAGCATGGTTACGGCACCAAACACTGTGCCGAGGATGCGCTGGCCGAAATATTCGCGCGCCAGCACCGCATAGAGCGGCATCACGCCGCCATAGGTGGCGCCGAAGATGACGGCGAGCGTGTAGAATTGACCAAGCTCACTGACGGCGAGATAGGCTGCGATCACCACGGACTGTATCGCCAGACCGGTAATCAGCACCGGCTTGACCCCTAGCCGGTCGGCAAGCACGCCGTATAGAAGCCTGCCGCCCAGCCCCGCCAGGCCCTCGATGCTGTAGATGCTGACCGCCGCCATTGGCGCTATGCCGCACAGCATCGCATAGCTCACCATGTGGAAGATTGGCCCGGAATGCGCCGCGCAGCAGGCAAAGAAGGTCAGTGCCAGAACGATGAATTGCGGCGAGCGCAGCGCTTGGCGAACCGACATGCCGGTATCGTTGGCGGCAAGGTCGGAGGTGGCGTCGTCAACGGCAGGCTTGGGCGGCTGGCGCACCAGCAATGCGGCCGGCACCAGAAGCGCCCACGCCGCGACGCCGATGACCAACATGGCGGTGCGCCAGTCATAGGCCGAGATCAGCCAGCGCGCGAAGGGCGAGATGGTCATTGGTGCCACGCCCATGCCGGCCGAAACCAGGGAAACGGCAAGGCTGCGGTTCTTGTCGAACCAGGCCGTGGTCAGCGCGATCATCGGGGCGAAGAAGGCGCTTGCCGCGAGGCCGACAAGCACGCCATAGGTGATCTGAAAGACAAGCAGCGAGCCGGTGCGGCTGGCCAGCACCAGCGCCAGACCGAGCAGCAACGCACCTGTCATCACCACGATGCGGGCGCCGTAGCGGTCGTAAATGGCGCCCCAGGCGAAGCCGCCGAGGCCCATCACCAGGAAGTTCAGCGTCATCGCGCTCGATATGCCGGCGCGTGACCAATCTGTGTCGAGCGTCATCGGTTCGAGGAAGATCGCCAGCGAGAACATCGCCCCGAGGGCGACACAGGTCATCATGGCGCCAGCCGCGACGATGACCCAACGGTAGGAAAGGCTCATATTTTTCTCCCGAGATCGTTTGGACACGGCGCGACTTCTTTCGTGCTTCGCAGCGCCGCTTGCGTCCGAAGGACGATGGCGACATTTCGAATCCTACAATCCGGTTGCATTTTTTATCCAGTCGGAAATCGCGCCACTCGATTGCTCCATTACGTTGACCGTGCGCCATCCTGAGCTAGATTTCCAACCTGGCGATCAGGAGCTAACAGGCATGGAACTTCATCGCGGCCGTCTCATCGACCACGTCCAGTTGGTGGTCAGGGATCTCAAGGCCAGCCGCCGCTTCTACGAGTCGGTTTTCAAGGTGCTCAATGTTCCGATCGGCGGCAGCGCCGAGGATTATTTCTGGGCAGACGAACTGTTCGTTTCGAGCGCCGACAGCCGGGCGGCCCAGGGAAAACTGACGGGGCGCCACCACCTTGCCTTCCAAGCAAAGGACCGCGCGATGGTCGACGCCTTCTACAAGGCCGGCCTCGAGGCCGGCGGCACGGACAATGGCGCACCGGGCGAGCGGCAGCACTACCATCCCGGCTACTATGCCGCCTTCCTGCTCGATCCCGACGGCAACAACATAGAGGCCGTCTTTCACGGGCCAGCCAACCGCAGTACCGCCTCGGTGAAGATTACGTTCTGATGACCGGGTGACGAGGGCAAGATCTTGCTTGCGACGGCGTCGGATCGACTGCGTGCGCCATCCTGCCCGCCCTATCGCGTCAGCACCGCCATCCGGCCCGCCAGGAAATCGACGAACAGCCGGGCGCGGACCGGTAGCTGTCGCCCATACGCATGGACGATGTGCACCGGCATGGTCGGCATCGCCACCTCGGGCAAGATGCGGACCAGGCGGCCGGCGTCGAGATCGTCCTGCACGGCAAACTGCATCAGATGCGCGATGCCGGCTCCGGCAAGCGCCGCTTGCCGGATGGCGCCGCCATCATCGGTATCGAGCCGCCCGTTCGGCACGACTACCGTGCCGTCGGCCAAGGTGACCGGATAGGGCCGGCCGGCCATCTGATAGCGGATGAAGTCGTGGCTCTGCAACGCCTCGATCGAGGCTGGCCGGCCACGCCGTTTGACATAGGCCGGCGAGGCCACCAGCACGATCGGCAGATTGGCGATCTTGCGCGCCATGAGCTCGGTGTCCGACAGCGTCCCCATGCGCACCGCGACGTCATAGCCTTCGCGGATCAGGTCGGCGTGGCGGTCGGTAACGTTGAGTTCCAGTTTCACCTCGCTGTGCTGAGCCAGGAACGCTTGCGCCCATGCGGCGATCAGGCCGCGCCCGAGTTCCACGGATGCCGTGACGCGCAGCAGGCCGCGCGCTGTATCGGCCATCTGGACGATGTCCTCGGCATCATCGAGCGCTCTGAGCAAAGGCGCGATCCGCTCGTAATAGGCGAGGCCTTCGCTGGTCAGGCCCAGCCGGCGCGTCGAGCGCTGGATCAGCCTGACGCCCAGCCGGCGCTCGAGCCGCGCCACGCTCTTCGACACCGCCGACGGGCTGGAGCCGACCAGCCGGCTGGCGGCATGGAACGAGCCCGCATCGACCGTGCGCACGAAGGCGACGAGACCGGCGGTCTTTTCGAGGATTGTGGTCATTCAAGAATTCCAGGCACGAAAGAACCGATCGAGATGATCCTAATACGCTATCCGATCACGATTAAATACCGCTCATCATCGACAAAGGAGATTTTGATGAGCAAGCTGAACGGCAAGGTCGCCATCGTCACCGGCGCCTCCAAGGGTATCGGCGCCGGCATCGCCAAGGGTCTTGCGGCGGCCGGTGCCGCCGTGGTCGTCAACTATGCTTCGTCGCGGGAAGGTGCGGACCGCGTCGTTACCGCGATCAAGGATGCAGGCGGCCGAGCCGTTGCCGTCCACGGTGATGTGTCGCAAGCGGCCGACGTGCGCCGCCTGTTCGAGGCGGCCAAATCGTCGTTCGGCGCGGTGGACATCCTGGTCAACAATGCCGGCGTCTTCGCGTTCGAGCCGCTGGAAGCGGTGACCGAGGCCGAATTTCACCGTGAGTTCGACACCAATGTACTGGGCACCATCCTAACCATCCGGGAAGCGGTGAACCATTTCGGTACCAGAGGCGGCAGCGTCATCAACATCAGCTCGGTCGCCAGCCTCAACCCGCAGCCGAACTCGCTGGTCTACGCCGCCACCAAGGGCGCGGTGGATTCGATCACGCTCTCCATGTCGAGAGAACTGGGCGCCCGCAACATCCGCGTCAACGCCATTGCCCCAGGCGGCGTCGACACTGAGGGTCTGAAACGCATCGGCATCGCCGGCAGCGAATTCGAAAGCCAGATCGTCGCCATGACCCCGCTCGGGCGCTTCGGCCAGCCCGACGACATCGCCCGCATCGCGGTGTTCCTAGCCTCCGACGACGCGTCCTGGCTGACCGGCGAGCGCATCACCGCCTCGGGCGGTTGGCGGTAAGCATAGAGCCGCGGACCGGCCGTTTCACGCCACAGGCAGCGCGACGTCGATAAAACACCGCAATCGATGACGGGAGCGATCTAAGCCCTATGTTGCGGCGAGGGAGGAGCGCCGTGCGGTATCGATGACGGCGAGAAGCCAGGGAGATAACGGATGACGGACGACGAAAGAGCAATCCGAAAGCTGGTCGAGACGTGGATGGATGCGAGCAAGCGTGGAGACACCGCGACCGTCCTCAGCCTGATGACGGACGACGCGATCTTCATGGTTCCCGGCCGGGAACCCTTCGACAAGGAGATCTTCGCGGTGGCCGCGCAGGAGATGACCGGCGTTCATGTCGATGGCACGAACGAGATCGTTGAACTACAGCTTCTCGGCGACTGGGCCTTCATACGCGGCCGTATCGATATGACCGCGACGCCGCCAAACGGGAAGCCGGTGCGTCAATCGGGATACACGCTGACGCTCCTACGCAAGGAGGCTGATGGTGAGTGGCGGCTGGCGCGCGACGCAAACCTGCTGACTGCGCAAAGCTAGAGCCGGTCTCCTGCGTCTCTGCACCGGATGCGATGCAGGTCGCCCTGAACAGCCTCCTCCACTCGATCACACCGGCAACAGGGCGTTCGGCTTGACATCGGCTATGGAGGCGAAAGTGTGCGTTTCGCGCACGCCGGGCAGTGGCAGGATGACCCGCTGCAGGAAATCCTGGAACACCGCCATCTCGGCGATCCGCGCCTTGACCAGATAATCGAAACCGCCAACCACCATATGGCACTCCAGAACCTCCGGAGCTTTCGCCACGGCTTCGGCGAAGCGGTCGAAGACATGCGGCGCCGTGTGGTCAAGCCGGACCTCGATGAACACCAGCGTTCCCCGGCCGACCTTGCGCGGATCGAGCACGGCCCTGACCGCGGTGATGAACCCGTCGCGGAACAGGCGCTTCACCCGCTGGCTGGTTCCGGTCGGGGACAGCCCGACACGCCCGGCCAGATCAAGCGTCGTCCGGCGCCCGTCCTCCTGCAGCAGCCGGAGCAGGCTGCGGTCTATCTGGTCGAGATTTTCCATTTCACAATCCACGCTATCTCAGAGGTTTTTGTGCTGATTTCACGCAGAGATGCCAAAATCAACGTATTTCATCACATAAAACCTCGCAATAGCCTGCGCTTCCCTCACCCCACTTAGAGCAAATGTGGTGAGCCGATTTTCAACGAATACAGGAGTGCAGGATGACCAAGGAAGCGTTCAGCCCAGCCGGCAGGAGTGCGGCGGAAATCAGCAAGGGAGCGACCGAGATCCTGGTGCTGAGCGAAGCCGACGTGATGGCGTGCATCGACCTCAGCCAGCTTCTCGATGTTCTGGAAGACGGCTTCAAGGCGCTGTCACAAGGCAAGGTCGTCAATCCACCCCGACCACAGCTCGACATCCCCGGGGCCGGCTACAGCCTCGCCATGCCGGCCTGGATGGAGGGCATGAACCTGACCGTCAAGATCGTCAATGTCTTCGAAGGCAACCTGGCAATCGGCCTGCCCAGCCACCTTGCCACCATCAGCCTGTTCGATCCGCTGTCCGGCCTGCCGGTCTGCATCATGGACGGCACCTTCATAACCGCGGTGCGAACCTCCGGCTCCGCCATGCTGTCGGTGCGCGCGCTTGCGCGCCGGGACGCCAGGATAGCGACCGTGGTCGGCGCCGGCGTCCAGGCCAACCAGCACCTGCATCTGTTGCCGCTGGTACGCGACTTTGCCGAAATCCGCGTTACATCGAAGAGCTTCGACGATGCGGCAGCGCTTGCCCGGCTGCATCCGTCGGTGGTGGCGGTTGCCGACCTCGAGGCGGCAGTGCGCAGTTCCGACGTGGTGTGCCTGGCGACCCACTCCTACCAGCCGGTGATCGACGCAGGCTGGGTCCAACCGGGCACGCATGTCTCGTCGGTCGGGGTGGCGCCGCCCGGCGGTGAAATGCCGATCGAGCTCATCGGCAAATCCAGTCTTTTTGTCGAAACCAAGGATGCATTCAAACCGACCCCAGTCGGTTCTTGCGAGCTTGCCGGCTTCGACCCGGATTTCGGCACCGAGCTTGGCGCCATGCTGCTCGACCGCGCGCCGGGTCGCGTTTCGGATCAACAGATCACCACCTACAAGGCGATGGGCATTGCGATGGAAGACATGGTCGCCGCCGACCTCGCCTATCGTTGCGCCAGGCGTCTGCGCAAGGGAACGCTCATCGTGCTGTAGACGCGTGCCGCGAGCCAGGCGGGATCGACGTCGCTGACGATGGCGCTTCCGCGGAAGTGGCCGGGCTAAAGGCCGGCCCCTCAGGCCGGCCCCTCAGGCCGGCTCGCGCTTCAGCGCCTGCGCCATGCAGTGGATGCCGCCGCCGGTCTTCGAGATCTCGCTCATGTCGACGGCCGCCACTTCGAAGCCGCGCGCCTTGAGCTGGCAGATTAGCGTTTGGCTGGACGTCGGCGCGATCACCCTGTCCTTGCCCAGCGACATGAAGTTGCAGCCGAGTGCCATCGTGTCCTGGAACGGCACGTCGATGATCTCGTGGCCCTTGCCCTTCAGCCAATCGACGATGCCCGGCTCCGTGCAGGCGAGGCAGACGGCGGTCAGCTTCTCGGCGATCGGCACCACCATTAGGTCGATATGGACATAATATTCGTCGATGAAGGCGATGCGGGTTTCCCAACCCTCCTTGTCGAACCAGGCCTGGACCTGGCGCGCGCCCTCCTCCTGCGTGCGGGCGCCACCGCAGCCGATCAGCACCACGCCGTCCTCGATGACGTTGAAGTCGCCGCCCTCGAAAGTGCCCGCGGTGACCATGTCGTAGATCGGGATGCCGAGCTTCTCATAGGTGCGGATCGCCGCATAGTTCTCGCCGCGCCGCCACCAATTGGCCATCGCGGTGATGATGACGCCGTACGGTGTCATGACGCTTGAATCGCGCGAATACACCTGCATCGGCAGTTCCGGCGTCGGCTCGTGCCAGTGGATGTTGACGCCGAAATGCTCATAGGCGGCGACCAGATCCTTGTGCTGCGCCTGCGCGATCTGGACGTTGCACGGCGCCTCGCGCAGATGTTTGCGCGACAGCGAGCTGGTCGAGAGGTGGCGCAGGAAATTGGGCGAGCCGAGCAGGACGTCGGTCAAGACATCGGTCTCGTTGGCGAAGCCCCAAGTAGTAAGCGGCTTGGTGCCGCCGGCCGGATTGCGGCGTTGCAACGAAAACGGTTCTGCTACGATGCGGTCATGAACGGTCATGGAGTTCTCCTCGCTTGGGTGATCACGCGGCTTGCGGGTTGCTTGGTATCCACCAGTCCCGTCCGCGCGGGGTGGTGACATATTCCGGCCAGCGGAAATGGATCGGCGGGTCGTAGTCGCAAAGTGGCGCCAGCCAATTGCTGCCGCCAATGCCGCCACCGGTGCGGGCGACGAATTCGTCCATCGCCGCATCGCGGGCGGACTTGTCTTCCAGCAGGCGAAGTGCTGCCAGCGCAATCGTCTTCGACGCGCAGGTGACCATCGGATCGATCGTGGCGGAAATACCGCCCAGCGCGTTCATCACCCAGGACGGATAGGCGTGGCCGTTCCGCGAACGCAGCGCCGGACGGGCGACATAGAACCGCGCCGTCGGCGCGTGCCATGACATGTCGGTGTAATCATCCGAGGTCGAATTGAGCTGCGACGGCGGCAAGTCGCGGCGCAGGATCGCCTCCGCATCCTGCGGCGCAATCAGGTGCTCCATCTCGGCTATGAACGGCTCGTCGGTCGTCGCGCCGCCGGCATTGACCTGGATTTCGCGGGCGATCGCCTTGGCCGCCTCGTCCCAGCGCGGTGGCCCGACCGTCGACAGCGCCTCATAGGCGATATCAGCCATGGCGTGATTGGCCAGCCCCGGACGCGACTTCGACACCCAGTGCCGCTCATGGCGGCAGCCGCTCATTTTCGCGGCGGCTTCCGCATTGCGGTCGAGCACGGCGGTCACCTGCTCGGCCATCGCAAGCGTCGGCACGCGGATCATGTACTGGATCTCGGCCAGCCCGGCCGGCAGATTGTCGGCGGTCGCCTGCCCCGCCGTCAGGATCGCCTCGCTGATCGACCAGCCGCCCTGATGCGGCAGCATGGAATCGCGTAGCGCCTTGGACGCCATGTACATCATCATGAGCGCGTCGTTGGCACCCGGCGCCCTGACCGCCGAATGCGCCTGCGGAATCGGTGCACCATCGCTTGCGCGAATCCAATTTTCGGGTTCGTCGCACACAAAGCGGTAGATCATCGCGTAGGCGGCACCGCAATGCGTGTCCCAGCGCGCCGTGTTGCAGAGCGGCAGCATGTAGAAGGGATGAAAGGAGATCATGCCGGCAAGCCCGTCATAATAGCCCTTTGCCGCATGGATCGGCTTCGATCCCCGCACCTTCTCCGCCGGCTCGCCGGTGAAGCGCAGCGTGCCCGGTATGCCGTGCCGCTGCATCGCCGCTTTGGTCGCCAAAAGCCCGCCAAGGCTGGCAATACCGAGGCCGGAATGCGGATCGGTGTGGCCGCCGGCCTGTTCGCCGAGGCCCGGGCGCGGACGCCTCACTGTCGCCGCATCCTGGCAATTGCCGGGTACGGCGTCATACTCGGCATACATGCCGATGGTCGGCCCGGCGCCGTTGGTCCAATGGGCGCAGAAGGCGGTGGGCATGCCGCCAGAGCCTTCCTCCACAGAAAAGCCTTCGTGCTTCAGACGTTCCACATACCAGGCGGCCGACTGGTATTCGCGCCAGGCGGTCTCGCCGAAATCGAAGATCGTCCGCGTCCACGCCGACAGCGACGGCTGGATGTTATCCAGACAGGCAAGCGCGGTCGCTTGGGCCGAGTTCGTCACCGGTTCCTCCATGGACGAGAAGAAAGCAGTGAAGCGCGTCGCCAAAAAGTGATATGTTTTCCCGGCTCATGCAAATTCGGTTCACCTCTTGAGAATTCCATCGACGCAGGCGCTGCGCGCCCTCGACAGTTTTGCCCGTCACGGCAGCGTCTGGCGCGCTGCTGACGAACTGCATCTGACCCGCAGCGCCGTCAGCCATCAGCTTCGCCTGCTCGAACGCGATCTCGGCTTCGATCTGCTCGAGCGCATCGGCAAGGGCGTGGCGCTCACTCCGCGCGGCCAGCGCTATGCCAGCGACGTGCGCAAGGCGCTGACTGTGCTGGGCGACGCAGTGACTCGCCACGCCGGCACCGGCGTCGGCGGCTCGTTCAGCGTCAGCTGCACGCCGGGTTTCGCCTCGCTGTTCCTGTGCACTCACATTGGCGAATTCCGGCAGATGTACCCCGATGTCGCGCTGCGCATCCTGACGCCGCGGCGGCTGGACGACGTCAGCAATGCCGAAGCCGACGCCTTCATCGCCTTCGGCGTCGGCAACTGGCCGAACCGCGCGGTCGAGCTATTGTGCGAAATCTCGTTTACGCCGCTGTGCAGCCCGACGCTGCTCAACAAAGTCGGCGGCTTTTCCAAGCCGGCCGACGTGCTGCGCGCCAATCTGCTGCATCTCGGCGACACCGAGGACTGGGCGCGGTGGCTGGCGCTATCGAAGGTCGAAAATCCGGACATCGAGGGCGGCATCTTCTTTTCCGACATGAACCTGGTCTTTTCGGCGGCGATCGCCGGCCAGGGCATCGCCATGGGCGACGAGTTGACCAGCCGCCGGGCGCTGAGCGAAGGCCGACTGGTGCGCCCCTTCGACATCGCGATCAGTTCGCCGCGGTCGTACTTCTTCGTCTCAGAGCATGCCAAGGCGAGCCACCCGGTGCTGGATGTATTCAGTGGATGGTTGCGGTCGAAGCTGTCGGAGAACCAGCGTTAATCTCCCCCTCGAGGGCCCCTCGAGTGGGAGATGGCCGCGGAGCGGCCAGAGGGGTCGCTTCGGCTGGGCTCGGCCCGGTCTGGCTTTCAAAGAAAGAGGAAGTTGGCGCTCACGCGCAGCGACCCCCTCTGTCGCCTTCGGCGACATCTCCCCCTCGAGGGGAGAGATTTGGCGCTACACCTCACCATAGATGAATCAAATTTGCCGGTCAGGCGAAAACTATTCGGTTGCGGTGAGCCGCCGCCCTGCCTACGATTTCAATCAGCATTGAGGACAAAGGCAGGATGCAGCAACCCGGCCGGGCCGCAGAGATCAAGGCAATCGGGATCGGCAAGAGCTTCGGCTCGTTCCGTGCACTGGACGATCTGACGCTCGATATCGGCCGCGGTGAGTTCCTGACCCTCCTCGGGCCTTCCGGTTCGGGCAAGACCACCTTCCTGATGATCCTTGCCGGTTTCGTGCAGCCGACCGACGGTCGCCTTTACAGCGACGGCGTCGACATCACCCAGCGGCCGGCCGAACAGCGTGCGGCCGGCATGGTTTTCCAGGGTTACGCGCTGTTCCCGCATATGTCGGTCGAGGGCAACATCGCCTTCCCGCTCAAGGTGCGCAAGAAATCGTCGGCAGAGATCAAACGACGTGTCGGCGAGATGATCGAGCGCGTCGGGCTGAAGGGCCACGAGAAGAAACTGCCGTCGCAGCTTTCCGGCGGCCAGCAGCAGCGCGTGGCGCTGGCACGCGCGCTGGTGTTCGAGCCGGGCGTGCTCCTCCTCGACGAACCGTTCTCGGCGCTCGACAAGGGCTTGCGCGGCCAGATGCAGGCCGAGATGAAGCGGCTGCACCAGGAGACCGGCACCACCTTCGTCTTCGTCACCCATGACCAGAGCGAGGCGCTGGCGCTATCGTCGCGCGTTGCCATCTTCAACCACGGCAAATTGCTGCAGGTTGGCGCGCCTGACGAGGTTTACGACCGGCCGGCCAGCCGTTTCGTCGCCGAGTTCCTCGGCGAGATCAACATGCTGCCGCTGAAGGGCGTGCGCAACGCCGACAACGGCGCCACCGGCCTATGCGAAGATCGCACCATCACGCTGCGCGGCAATGCAAGCGCCGTCGGCAGCAACGCCATCCTGGCGATCCGGCCCGAATACATGTCGATCGCGCCCGAAGCGGCCGCCGGCGAGAACGGCATCGCCGCGACTGCGGTCGCTTCGACCTATCTCGGTGCCGCGACGCGGCTCGATCTCACGACGCGCCAGGGCGCCAAGGTGACGGTCTCGGTGCCGAACGAGGTCGCAGCGTCGGCACTCAGCAAGGGCAATTCCGTGTGGCTGACATGGCCGGCGGAAAAAGGTTTCCTCCTTCCGGACGGAGGACAATGACGATTGGCGTGGCGAAGCTGAATTCGCCAAGCTGACTTTCGGGAAGTATCAACGACAAAAAAGGGGAACTGACATGACAAACAATTCAAAGATGAGCGAAACCAAGAAACACTCTATCGAGACGCTGTCCGCCAGGGCGGCGCGCGGTGAGATTTCGCGCCGGCAGTTCACGCAGCTGGCCGCACTCGTGCTGGCCGGCACGCCGATCCTGCTGCGCTCGACCGGCGCGTTCGCGCAAGCCAAGGAACTGGTGCTGGTCAATTGGGGCGGCGACGCCATCACCGCCTATGATGCGGCCTATGGCCAGGCCTTCACCAAGGAGACCGGCATCACCGTCAAGATGGATGGCTCCGGCCCGACAGAAGGCGCGATCGCGGCGCAGTTCAAGAGCGGCGCCCCGACCTGGGACCTGGTCGACGTCGACCCGTTCTCGGCCATCACCCTCGGCGCCCAAGGCATGCTCGAGCCGATCGACTATTCGATCGTCGACAAGAAGAAGATGCGCGAGGGCTTCGGCTGGGAGCACGCCGCCTCGACCTATTTCTTCTCCTACGTCATCGCCTATGATTCCGAGAAATTCGGCAGCCAGGCGCCGACCGGCATGGCCGACTTCTTCGACGTGACGAAATTCCCCGGCAAGCGCTCGCTCTACAAATGGGGCGTGTCGAGCTGGGAAGCGGCACTGCTCGCCGACGGCATCGCGCCGGCCTCGCTCTATCCGCTCGACCTCAAGCGCGCGCATGACAAGATCGCCGCCTTCAAGGAAAACGTCGTTGCCTATTGGGGCGGCGGCGCCGAAAGCCAGAGCGTGCTGCTCGACGGCGAGGCTTCGATGGCGATCGTCTGGTCGACCCGCGCCTCTCTGATCGAGCAGGATTCCGGCGGCAAGATCAAGTTCATCTGGGACCAGGGCCTGATCTCGCCCGGCGCGCTCGCCGTGCTCAAGGGCAATCCCGGCGGCAAGGACGCGGCGATGAAGTTCATCGCCAGCGCCCAGGACCCGGAGAAGCAATTGATCATGTTCGACAAGCTCGGCCAGGGTCCGGCCAATCCGGCCGCCGACGCGCTGATCCCCGCCGACAAGAAGCGCATCAACCCGGTCGACCCCGAAAACATGAAGAAGCAGATCGCGCTCGACATGGAGTGGTACGCCAAGAACTACGGGGCCGCACTCGACGAATACACGAAGATCATCTCCGCCTGATAGGACCGGGATAACCGGGGCCGAGATGAAAGCATATCTCTCCGACCGGATGGGCGCGGCGCTGTTGATGGCGCCGCTGCTCCTGTTCCTTGGCGCCGCCTATGCCTGGCCATTTTTCGGCGTCGTCAATTGGAGCTTCACGCTGCCAGAGCCGGGGCTCGGGCAGTATGGCACGCTGCTTAGCGACCCGCTGGTTCAGTCGGTGTTTGTCCGCACGCTGCGCATCGCCGCGATCGTCACGATTGTTTCGGTTGCCGCTGCCTATGCCATCACCGTGGTCTGGGTGCGCGGCACGCCGGCGCAGCGCGTAATCGCCGAATTCTGCATCCTGGTGCCGTTCTGGATCTCGGTGCTGACGCGCGCCTTCGGCTGGGTGGCGCTGCTTTCCAATCGCGGCCTGTTCAATACCTGGCTGCAGGCGATCGGCTTCATCTCAGAACCTCTGACGCTGGTACGCAACGAATTCGGCGTCATCGTCGGCATGACGCATTTCCTTATCCCCTTCGCCGTGTTTCCACTGGCGTCGTCGATGCGCAGCCTTGACGACCGCGTCCTGCTGGCGGCGCGCGGGCTCGGCTCCAGCCGTATGCGCACCTTCTGGTCGGTGTTCGTGCCCATGACCCGCTCCGGCATCATCGGCTCGGCGCTAATCGTCTTCGTGTTTTCGCTGGGCTTCTTCGTGACGCCGGCGATCCTCGGCGGCGGCCGCAGCGTGATGGTCGCCGAGCTGATCTATCTCCGCATCTTCCAGAGCCCGGACTGGGGCCTAGGGGCGGCGATCAGCGTCGTACTGGTGCTGTTCGTCGGCGCGCTGATGGCGCTGGTGTTCCGCTATGTCAGACCGAAGCAGCTGATCTGATGCCGACCTACCGCCCCGGCCCCGTCTCGCTGGTCCTCGCCGCCCTGGTTGCGCTATTTCTGCTGTTGCCGCTGCTTGCGGTCATCCCGGTGTCGCTGACGCCGACCCGCATGCTTGCAATGCCGTCAGGCGAATTGTCGCTGCGCCATTACCGGGCGCTGATCGAGGATCCGCGCTGGATCAACTCGATCCTGCTCTCGATCAGGATCGGCGTCGTCAGCAGCGCCTTTTCCACCGTGCTGGCGCTGTGCTTCAGCCTCGGTGTGTGGATGTTCCAGCCGCGCTTTACCGCTGCACTCGTCGGGTTCGTGCTGCTGCCGATGGTGGTGCCGCCTGTGGTCTCGGCGATCACGCTCTACTTCCTGCTGACCTCGATCTCCGGCGTCAGCTCGTTGTTCGGCTATGACACCTGGCTCGGTGTCGCCATGGCGCATGCGGTGATGACGGTGCCCTTCGCCACGGTGCTGATCCTGGTCTCGCTCAGCCAGCTCGACCGGCGCATCGATCTTGCCGCGCGCGGCCTCGGCGCCACCGTGTGGGAGCGCGCCACCCGCATCATCATGCCCAACATCAAATTCGGCATCGTCACCGCGGCCCTTCTGTCCTTCGTGCTGTCCTGGGAAGAGATCGGCGTCACCCTGTTCATCACCTCGGTCAACGCCATCACGCTGCCCAGGCTGATGTGGATGGGCCTGCGCGACAACATCGACCCGGCGATCGCCGCCCTTTCGGTGATCCTGATCATCATCACGGTGCTGGTGCTGGCGGCGCGCAGTGTTGTGGTCAGGCTGCGCGGGGCGCATTAGGGCAGGCAGACGCGTGCTGCCCTACCCGGGGTCGGCATGCGTTCGTTGCTATGGTGGTGAGTGGCTCGTTGGGACTCCGATTGGAACGGGACGCCCGCCGACCTTCCGGCGGCGGAACGCCGCTTTCACGCCATGATGACAGCCGCAAATGAAACCTTGTACCACGGCATGCGTTTCGGTGCGTTCAACTCACCAAAGGTTCCACCATGGATCAAGGATGGTTTTCCAAGCCGGTTACTGTTTCGGTCGGCATCACGGGAACGATCCGACATATTTCCAACGCACAACAGGCTGTCGAATTGCTAACAGGCCAGTGGCGCGACGCTGGCAGCCTGCAACATGGCGCCGCACTGCGCGCATGCCGCCGGGCCATGAGCGGCGATGTTACAACCGAGGCCGCAAGGGAAGCCTTTGTCGGCGCCGCGCGGGAGGCGCATGTTCTGGTCGAGTGAGCGGCCGGGCCTGCTCGCCCTAGCCATCGAGCATTCGTCACGGACCGGACCGAATACCTAGCGGAGCCATGTCAACGCGTCACTCTATCCCATCGCGTGGCGGATTGTCTTGGACAGACGGCTAAGGAATGCCGGTCTAGACGATGCGTCGAGCTTCCACGACAGCACCGCCGTCGCCATTTTCCGTGGCAACACCCCGACTGACAGGAACCAGGCGGCAAGGACGGCCCGGCGCCGCAGGGACGCGGTCATTTCGAGGCTGGCGACGGCGCCCGCCGCCCCGAGCGCCAGCCGGAAATCATTGACCACGGGATGCCGGCGTCTGTCTGCGCACAGCGACGCCAGCCGCTCTTCCAGATGGACCGGATCGTGGCGGACCGCCTCCGACGGCACGATTGTTAAGCCGATCCCGGAGGCTTGGTCCGACAGCGCCTGCATGCGGCGGAAATCGTGGGTTACCCTCCAGCGCGCCCGCTCGGCGAGCTTTTCACCGAAGACCGAATGGTTGGCGCCATGGATCCGGTAGGCGCCGACGCATTCCTCAATGGACTGGACGTGCCCGTACATAGGCGCCAGCGTTGCAAGATAGCCGTCGGCGCCCTGGCGGAACTCCGGCTCTGGAATCGGCATGATCGATTCCAGGGTTGTGCGGTCAAAGGCCAGCCCGCTGGTTACGGTTGTCTGGTAGCGGCCCTTGTGCAGAAGTTTCGGCATGACGTCGCCGCTGTCGAACGGCAGTTCGGGCGGCGGAAAGACGTCCTTGATGCGTTGCCGCTCGTCGACGATATGCAGCCTGGACTGCACCTGGGCCGTTGCCGCATCCCAGGTGTCGACGATCGTGGAAACAGCGGTCGGATAGAGGTAGTCGTCGGCGTCGAGGAACAGGACGATCTTGCCCGAGCTTGCCGCAAAGCCGGTGTTGAACGCGGCGGCATGCCCGCCATTTTGCACTCGCGGGCATGCGACGATCTCGTCGCGATAGGATTCTATGATTGTCGCGGAATTGTCCTGCGATGCATCGTCGACGACGATGACTTCGACATCCGCGTAGTCCTGCTCCAGCGCGCTATCAATGCTGCGTTTGAGGAAACGCGCGTAATTGTAGTTCGGGATGATGATTGATACCGGAATCCTCGGTTCAGACTGCATCGCGTTTGACCTCGCATCTTGCTTTGGTTTCGGCAAAAGCCCGCTCACGGGCCGCCCCCTCTTCACGCGCGACGAGTTCCTGAGAGGAAAGCATGCGCCTTCCGTCAGGAGACGGGTCACGTCTCTTGCGACTTCGTAGCGAGGCCGCCATGCTTTCGAGGGCTGCCGCCTTGGTCAAGGTTGTGGTCGGCGGCAGCACAAGCTCCGACGGTTTCGGCCGCTCGCAACCGAGCCCGACGGAAATGTCTCAACTTCGGTCGCGATCAGGTCGGGATCGAAGTGGACGGGTGCCTTGAAGGCATGGCGGATACTGGCCTTCAAATAAGGCTGGAGCAAGCCCCGCGCCAACAACAAGACTCACAAGCCTGTTACATCCGAGGCAGCGCGCAGCGGCGTGGCCCGTGGATAATCGCAGATGTTGGAGATTGGCCGCGGCTAGTCCGAAGCCGGCGGCAGCCGGCTTCGGACTATGACCATGCAGCCTGAACAATCAGGCGGCCTGCAGCCCTGGCAGCGACAGGTCAGCTTCCTCCGGCAAGTCGCCGGCCATTGCTGCGGCAAACTTGGTCTGGTCGAGTTCCCCTTCCCAGCGCGCCACGACCACGGTCGCCACCGCATTGCCGACGAAGTTGGTCAGCGCCCGGCATTCCGACATGAAGCGGTCGACGCCGAGGATCAGAGCCATGCCGGCGACCGGCACCGTGGGTACGACCGAGAGCGTCGCGGCGAGCGTGATGAAGCCGGCGCCGGTGATGCCGGCGGCACCCTTGGAGCTCAGCATGGCAACGGCGAGCAGCAGGATCTGGTCGCCGAAGGTGAGCGGCGTGTCGGTCGCCTGCGCTATGAACAAAGCGGCCAGCGTCATGTAGATGTTGGTGCCATCGAGGTTGAAGGAATAGCCGGTCGGGATGACCAACCCGACCACCGAGCGGTTGCAGCCGGCGCGCTCCATCTTGGACATCAGGCCCGGCAGTGCCGCTTCCGAGGACGAGGTGCCGAGCACCAGCAGCAGCTCTTCCTTGATGTAGCGGATCAGCGCCAGGATCGAGAAGCCGTTGTAGCGGGCAACGGCGCCAAGCACCACCAGCACGAACAGCAGCGCGGTCAGATAGAATGTGCCGATCAGCATCGCGAGGTTGGCGATCGAGCCGATGCCGTATTTGCCAATGGTGAAGGCCATGGCGCCGAAGGCGCCGATCGGCGCGGCCTTCATCAGGATGGCGACGAGGCGGAAGATCGGCGTGGTCAGTGCCTGCAGGAAATCGACGACCGGACGGCCGCGGTCGCCGACCATGGCCAAAGCGACACCGAACAGCACCGAGAAGAACAGCACCTGCAGGATGTCGCCCTTCGCGAAGGCGCCGGTGATCGTGTCGGGGATGACATTCATCAGGAAGCCGACAATGCTGGTGTCGTGCGCCTTTTCGGCATAGGTCGCCACCTTGGTGGCGTCGAGCGTGGCCGGATCGATATGCATGCCGGCACCCGGCTGGACGACGTTCGACACGACGAGACCGACGACAAGCGCCAGCGTCGAGAACACCAGGAAATAGATCATCGCCTTGCCGGCGACGCGGCCGATCTTCTGCAGGTCGGCAACGCCGGCGATCCCGGTCGCCACCGTCAGGAAGATCACCGGCGCGATCACCATCTTCACCAGCTTGATGAAGGCGTCGCCGAACGGCTTCATCGCCTCACCGGTTTCGGGATAGAAGTGGCCGAGAAGCACACCGGCGGCGATCGCCGCCAGCACCTGCACATAGAGATGCCGGTAGAAGGGAAGTTTGCCGCGCGGCTCGGCGGCAGCGAATACTGTCTGCATGACGTCCTCCATTGTGCTCCGATCGAAAGCTCGACCTCCCGGAGCAATTGCATTGACCCCCAGCAGCCTCGCGACCGCTGAATTCGTGTTTGCAACTGCCGTGCCAGACTGCGTGGAAGAGAATTTCCCTATGATTTTATTGAATATTCTCGAAATCGAGGTTTCGTTTCGCGCAAAGAAAGTGCGGATATTCGCATAGCCGAATTGTGCTTTGTGCGAAAACATGCACAAATGGCTGATGCTGCAACGCCCCGCCGCTGCCCCGTTTTCAACGCGCCAACCGTCGACGCCCGAGCAACTCGGCAGGCGAGCGCGCCGTGCCTGGCTGCTGTTTGCGGCCATCGCCCTTGCGATCGCCACGGCCGCACTTTACGGCGCAGGCCTTTATGGCCGCACCACGGAGGTTGGGGCACTGGCGGCGCAAGGCCGCACCGACGCCAATCTGAAGGTCGCGCTGCTGCGCGCCGTGCTGGAGAGCCCGCGCGCCCTGCCCCTGCTTTTGTCGGAGGACCAGCAGGTGCGCGACGCGCTGGCACAGAAAAGTGCTGCTGCGGTCGATGTGCTGAACCGCAAGCTTGAAGGGCTGGTCTCCGGCACCAAGGCTTCGGTGCTCTATGTCATCGGCACCGACGGGCTGGCGATCGCCTCCAGCA
Source organism: Mesorhizobium sp. BHscii (assembly GCF_053848065.1). Taxonomy (NCBI): domain Bacteria; kingdom Pseudomonadati; phylum Pseudomonadota; class Alphaproteobacteria; order Hyphomicrobiales; family Phyllobacteriaceae; genus Mesorhizobium; species Mesorhizobium sp. BHscii. Next base: position 109,077 of record NZ_JBSPKW010000020.1, read on the forward strand.
ACTGGCGCGAGCCGATCAGCTTCGTCGGCAACGACTACCGATTTCGCGATTATTTCTCCGGCGCGATGCGGGCCGGAACTGCCGAATATTTCGCGCTCGGCAATGTCAGCAAACGCCCCGGTCTCTACATCTCGCGCCGCGTCGGCGATGATGCCGCACCGCTCGGCGTCGTTGTCGTCAAGGCGGAGTTCGACCAGCTCGAGGCCGACTGGCACGAGGCGAACCGCCCGGCCTATGTCAGCGACGAGAATGGCGTCGTCCTGATCACCAGCGTGCCGTCCTGGCGCTTCATGACGACCGGGCCGCTTGCCGGGCCTGACCTTGCCGCCATTCAGAACAGCCAGCAGTTCGGCGACGCACCGCTGATGCCATTGCCGATCACGCGCCCGCAGGCGCTCAGCCCGGACGTGTCGATCATCAATGCGGTGACGCCCGGCGGCAACGACGCGGAATATCTCAGGCTTTCTACGCCGGTCCCTTCGACTCCCTGGCGGCTCGACTATCTCGTCCCGGCCGAAGCGCCGATCGCCGCCGCGGTCCGTGAAATGCGGCTCCTTGCACTCGGCGTCATTGTCCCGTTGCTCGGCCTTGCTGCGTATCTGTTGTGGCGGCGGCAGTCGGGGCAAATGCGGATCGCCGCCGAACAGGCGGCGCGCACCGAGCTCGAACGTCGCGTGATCGAACGGACCGAGGATCTGAGCCGCGCCCGCGATCGGCTGCAGGCCGAGATATCAGGCCATCGCAGCACGGAAGCCAAGCTGCAGGTCGTGCAGCAGGATCTGGTCCAGGCCAACCGCCTCGCCATCCTCGGCCAGGTCGCCGCCGGCGTCGCCCACGAGATCAACCAGCCGGTCGCCACTATACGCGCCTATGCCGACAACGCCCGCGTCTTCCTCGACCGCAAGCAGACTTCGCCGGTCGAGGAAAATCTCGGCGCCATCGCAGCACTTACCGAACGCATCGGCACCATTACCGAAGAATTGAAGGCCTTTGCCCGCAAGGGTCGCACCGCCGCCGAGCCTGTCGAATTGCGCGGCGTCATCGAAGGCGCCGTGGTGCTGTTGAGAAGCCGCTTTGCCGGCCGGCTCGACGCACTGGCCATCGACCTGCCGCCGCCTTCCCTCAAGGTCATGGGCAACCGTGTCCGGCTCGAACAGGTGCTGATCAACCTCTTCCAGAACGCGCTCGAAGCGTTGGAAGGCCGTGACGACGCTCATGTGCGGGTTTCGGTCGACGAGACGGCGGACGGTGTGACGGTCGGCGTGTTCGACAACGGACCGGGCATTCCGCCCGCAATCCTTAGATCGCTGTTCACGCCGTTCAACACCTCAAAGGAAAAAGGCCTCGGCCTTGGCCTCGTCATCTCGAAGGATATCGTCGCCGATTATGGCGGACGCATCGAGGTTTCGAGCGACCATCGCGGCACCCGCTTCACCATCCATCTTGCAAAAGCAGTGTAATGGCAAAGGCAGCATGACCAATGACGACGCAGCGCCGGTGATCCTGATCGATGACGACAGCGATCTCCTCAGGGCCACCGCGCAGACGCTTGAGCTTGCCGGCTTTTCGGTATTGGCTTTTTCGGTGGCGGCCGAGGCGCTGGCCAGGCTCGACGCCGGTTTTGCCGGCGTGGTGGTGTCGGATATCCGGATGCCTGAAATCGACGGCTTGCTGCTTTTCGATTGCGTCCTGCGGCTGGACCCGGACATTCCGGTCATCCTCGTCACCGGGCATGGCGACATCGCGGTTGCCGTCAAGGCGATCAAGGACGGCGCCTACGACTTCATCACCAAACCCTTCGCCGCCGACCGGCTGGTGCAGAGCGTGCGCCGCGCGGCGGAAAAGCGCCGCCTGGTGATGGAGAACCGCGCCTTGCGCGAAGCGGCCGGAGAAGCGCAGGACGGCCTGCCGCTGATCGGCCAGACGCCGGCGATGGAAAGGCTGCGCCGCACGCTGCGCCAGATCGCCGACACCGACGTCGACGTGCTGGTGACCGGCGAGACCGGCTCCGGCAAGGAGGTGGTGGCAAGCCTCTTGCATCGCTGGAGCCGCCGCGCCAGGGGCAATTTCGTTGCGCTGAATTGCGGCACTCTGCCGGAGACGGTCATCGAGAGCGAGTTGTTTGGCCATGAGGCCGGCGCCTTCACCGGCGCGAAGAAGAAGCGGATCGGCCGCATCGAGCACGCCAGCGGCGGCACGCTGTTCCTCGACGAGATCGAAAGCATGCCGGTCTCGACACAGGTGCAGATGCTGCGCGTGCTGGAGATGCGCGAGGTCACGCCGCTCGGCACCAACGAGTTGCGGCCCGTCGACCTGCGCGTGGTTGCGGCCGCCAAGGTCGATCTCGGCGATCCGCGCCAGCGCGGCACGTTCCGCGAGGATCTCTACTACCGGCTCAACGTGGTGACGATCTCCATTCCGCCGCTGCGCGAGCGCCGCGACGACGTCGCCCTGCTGTTCTTCTATTTCGCCGAGCGCGCCGCCGCCCGCTTTCGGCGTCCGGTGCCGGCGGTGCCGGCCTCGGTGCACCGCCATCTCAGGGAGCATGACTGGCCGGGCAATGTGCGCGAGCTCGCGCATTTCGCCGAGCGGTTTGTGCTTGGATTGGAAGAAGACGCTGGAGCGCTTCCCCCTGGCCCAGCCCGGCCGGATGCCGACATGAAGCTGCCGGAGCGGCTGGAGCGCTACGAGGCCGACATCATCCGCGAGACGCTTGGCCGCAACGAGGGCGACGTCAGGCGCACGATCGAAGCGCTGGGGATTCCGCGTAAGACGTTCTACGATAAGCTCCAGCGCCACGGCATCGTGCGCAGCGAGTTTTCCAGGTAAAGAGCCCACAGGCCGGCAAGCGTCGGCGACCCTTCCGTGGCCTTGCTCCGAACGCCGATTCCGATCTTCGCGATCATGCGCTAGACTTGCAGGAACTCAACCGGGCTGACCCATGATTGTCCAGACCTGCATCAATGGCGCGCGAAGCGCCGATTTTCATCCGCAACTGCCGCTTGACCCCGGAGCCATGGCGCGTGACGGCTCGGCCTGCGTCGCTGCCGGTGCCGCCGAGCTGCATGTCCATGCGCGCGGGCTCGACGGCCGGGAAAGCCTCGCTCCTGAGGCGATCGACCGCACCATCCTTGCCCTCCGCCGCGCCTGCCCGGGAACGCTGATCGGTGTCTCCACCGGCGCCTGGATCGAGAACGACGACGAGCGGACGCTTGCCGCGATCGCCAGCTGGAGCGAGCTGCCCGACTATGCCTCGGTCAATCTGAGCGAGAAGGCCGCGCCCGAGGTCATGCAAAGCCTGCGGCAGCGCGGCATCGGCATCGAGGCCGGGCTCGCCTCCGTCGCTGATGCCGAGCGCCTGGTCCGGCTCGACCGTGGCAGCCAGGTGCTGCGCATCCTGATCGAGATCTCCGAGCAGGCGCTGGACGCGGCATGGGAAGTCAGCGACGGCATCGCGGCCGTGCTTGACCGCGCCGGGATGCGACGGGCGATCCTGCTGCATGGCGAAAACGCGACAGTCTGGCCATTCGTGCACCGGGCGGCGGAGCGCAACTGGTCGACCCGTGTCGGGCTGGAAGACGGCAAAGAGCTTCCGGACGGCGCTACGGCATCAGGCAATGCCGCACTGACGGCTGCTGCCGTCGCGATCTTCCGGGCCGGTCGCTGATTCATCCCACAGGTTTCGGGCGCCTTGCCTGACCAGGATCTTTTCGGGATCCTGCGTCAGGCCACGTCCCGCAAAGTCGAACGCGGCGTCGCCGACTTGGCGCCGGCGCGATCCTCGTGAAGCGCGAAACCCGCGGCGCCCGGATCGCCCAGTTCGGGGCGGAGCTGCATGCTCGGGATGTGGTAGTCCCCGCCATTCTGCTGCCGATAGGGAATGGGCCGGATTGTCTCGAGCGTCCGCATCCTTTCGCGCAGCCGATCCGCGACAGGCTCGAAGTCGGCCTCCCCAAAGCGATCCACTCTGTAGACCACGAACGGCGGAAGCACGTCGTAGCCTGGATAGTAAAGGATCCCGTGATTGATCGGGAACAGCAGGTCTTCGATCGGGCCGTTGACGCCGCGGGCGGAGTAATGCTCTTCCCAGCCGCCGGTGGTCACGATCAGCATAGCGCGCTTGCCGGCGAGCGTTCCCTCACCAAAGCGATCACCCCACCGCTTGTCGCTATGCTCGCCGACACCATAGGCGAAGCCGTAGGCGTACACCCGGTCGACCCAGCCCTTGAGGATCGCCGGCATGGCGTACCACCACAGCGGGAACTGGAGGATCAGCGTGTCGGCCCACAGCAGCTTGTCGATTTCGGCTTTAACGTCACCGGTCAGAGTGTTGGTCGCAAAAGCTTTTTTGGATGCCCTAGCCGGCAGGAAGCGTTCTTCGGGCGGCCACGACGGAAAGTCGGCGCGGTCCACCTCGGATTTCCAGCCATCGGCATAGAGGTCCGATATCGGCACCTCGTGGCCCTGGGCCTCGAGTTCCCTGATGGCGACGTCACGCAGTGCGCCGTTGAGCGAACGCGGTTCAGGATGAGCAAAAACAAGCAGGACTTTCATGGGTCAACTCCGAAAGAAGGACGATCGACGCTAAAGGTAGCCAGCCCCGGGATGATCCGCTATATCTGAGTAATGCATAAGATTATGCCGAATAATGGATAGGTCAGACGTCACACTCGAGCGCATGCGCACCTTCGTTCGCGTCGCCGAGCGCGGCAGCCTTTCGGCGGTGGCGCGCGAACTCGGAGTTGGGCAATCGACGGTCACACGGCATTTGCGGGAGCTCGAGGAGGCCATCGGCGTGCCCTTGCTCAGCAGGACCACCCGGCGTGTCACGATGACCGACGAAGGCAGCCGTTACTATGCCGATGCTGTCCAGATCCTGCGCCTCGTTGAGCAGGCTGGCGATGAGGCGCGGGGCACGCGCGGCGCGTCGGCCGGCACGATCAGGATATCCTGCACGGCGGCGCTCGGGGTCTTGCATGTCAGCCGCCTGATCTTCGCCTTCCAGGACCGCTATCCCGACATCGGGATCGATCTCAGCCTCACCGACGAACGCATCGACCTTGTGCGGGAAGGTGTCGACATCGCGCTTCGCCTAGGTCCGCTCACCGACAGCTCGATGAAACTGCGGGCGCTCGGCCAATCCCGGCGTTTGCTCGTGGCAGCACCGGCCTATCTGGCGGTGCGGGGCAGACCGGCTGTCCCGCAGGATCTGCCTGGCCATGAAGGCATCCGGATGTCGAACATCACGGGAAGCGACACGCTCGCCCTGCAGGGGCCTGGCGGCGAACGCCACGCGGTGCCTCTTGGCGGCCGGTTTCGGGTCGACCATGGACTCGCCGCGCGCGAAGCGCTCGTCGCCGGACGCGGTATCGCTCCTGCCCATCGCTGGCTTATCGACGATCTCCTGGCGGCCGGCCGGCTGGAAGTGATCCTGCCAGGCTATTCGCCGCCTCCCGTACCGCTGAGCATGCTGATCGTCCCGGAACGCGCGGGCATTGCTCGGGTCCGGCTGCTGGTCGACTTTCTTGCCGACCGAATCGGCGGCATTCCGGGGATCGACAAGCTGCGTTAGTCGGCTTGCCCACGGTCGGCCGCGGCACCGGCAAAGCCCTCCCGTCTTCCGGAATACACCATCCGGCCTTGTTGACAGCGGCCGAATGCTCTTGCGATTTCAAAAGATACGCCCTAAGCTGTTTTCATATCAGAAAGAAAACTCCATCATTTCTTTTAATTTATGAAAGTTTGAACGCTGCGGGAACATCTCGATCAGACCGACCGGCGACTGGTCAAGCTGCTGTCGCAGGATGCGCAGCTTGGCGCCAACCGGCTCGCCGAGAAGATGGCCGTCTCCGTCCCGACGGTGCGCATGCGGCTGCGCAACCTGCTCGACCGCAACCTGCTCAAGATCGTCGGCCTGCTCAACCTGACCGAGCGCCCCGAACTGATCTCGGCCATCGTCGGCATCAATGCGCAGGGCCGAGGCCGCGCCCGGGAACTGGCGCAACGCATCGCCGAACTGCCTTTCGTGAACTCGGCCTCCGTCGTCACCGGACGCTTCGACATCATCGTCGACGTGACGGTGGCGGGCGACGTCGCCGATCTCTACCGCGTCACCAGCGAGCTGATCCCCGGTGCGGGCGAGCCAGGCGAAGTCGTGCGCAGCGAGACGTTCGTCGTCATGGCCTCCTGCAACAAATGGGTCAGCCTGCCGGAAGGCTGCTGGTCGGATGAGACCAAGCGCGACGAAACTGGGCGGCACGAAACTGGCCGAAAGGAAATGCCATGAAGATCGCGGTTCTCGGCGGCCTTGGCCTGCAAGGCCGGGCGGCGATCGCCGATCTCGTCGCCAGCGCCGGTGTCGAAGAAGTCGTCTGCGTCGATACCGCGCCGGATGGCGCGGCCCGGCTTGGCGGCCTGACCGACCTCGCCCGCGTGCGTTTCGTCGAGCCCGAGGGCGCGATCGCCCCTGTGTTGGCGAACGTGCTGGCGGGTGTCGACGCCGCCATCGATCTGTTGCCGCAACCGCTGATGCGCGAGGCGGTGCAGGCCGCGATCGCGACGCGCACGCCGCTGGTCACCACCAATTACGGCAAGACGATCGCCGACCTTGCCCCGGCGGCACAAAAGGCCGGCGTCTCGATCATGACCGAATGCGGGCTCGACCCCGGCATCGACCTCGTGCTCTACGCACGCGCCGCAAGGCAGTTCGACGCCATCACGGCGATCGACGCCTATTGCGGCGGCATCCCCGAGCCGAAAGCGATGGCCAGGCCGCTGTGCTACAAGGTGAGCTGGAACTTCGACATGGTTCTGATGAGCCAGAACCGCGACAGCGTGCTGGTCGAGGACGGCAAGCGGGTCGATGTGCCGGCCGGCCAGCAACACGACAATCCGTTCATCCATCAGATCGAGGTCGAGGGGCTGGGCAGACTTGAAGCCTTTCCCAATGGCGATGCGGCGCACTATGCCGGCATGCTTGCAGCCGCCAAAGGGCTGCAGCGCTCCGGCCGCTATTCGCTGCGCTGGCCGGGCTGGTCGGCGTTCTGGGCGCCGCTGAAGGAGCTTGGCTTCCTTTCCGAAGACAAGGTGCCCGGCGTTGGCGCCAGCCCGCGCGAATTTCTCGGCCGGCTGCTCGGCCCGCAACTGCAATATGGCACCGATGAGAAGGACCTTTGCGTGATGCGCAATGTCTTTACCGGCATCCAAGGCGGTCGCCGCAAGACAGTGACGTCGGACCTGGTCATCGAACGCGATCTGGCCTCCGGCCTGTTCGGCATGAGCCTCGGCGTCGGCTATCCCGCCAGCATCGTGGCGCAGATGCTGGCGCGGGGCGAAATCACTGAACCCGGCCTGCTCAACCCGCTGCTGCATGTGCCCGACGGCCGCTTCCTCGACGAACTGGCTCGGCGCGGTATACGAGTATCCGAAACGATCAGCTGGGACTGAAGGATTTTCGAACGGTGGTCGCCGCCGGCAACGGCGCTGCCGCTCAAAAAGCACCCGCCAAGGGTGGAACAACAAAGTGAAAACAACAAACGACAACAAGGAGGAATGCCCAATGAAGCCAATGAAGATTGCGAAGATTGCCAAGCTTTTCATCGCAGGCCTTGCGCTCGCCGGCCTCACAGCCGCCGCCAGCGCTGGAACGCTCGACGACATCACCAAGCGCGGTGAGCTGCGCGTTGCCGTGCAGACGCAAGGACCGCCCTTCTCGCTGGTCGGCGCCGCCGGCGAGCGCACCGGCAGTTCGGTCGAACTCGCTGAGCTGATGGCCAAGGAAATGGGCGTGAAGATCACCTTCCTCGATTTCGACTGGGACGGACTGATCCCGGCGCTGCTCTCGGGCAAGGCCGATCTTCTGGTCGCCGACATGACGCCGACGCTGGCGCGGGCGATGAAGGTCGCGTTCACCAAGCCCTACATGTACACGGGCAGCACCGTCTTCACCAAGGCAGACGGCAAGTTCAAATCAACCGAGGATTGCAAGGCGAAAGGCACCAGGATCGCAGTGCTGCTCGGCGCCACCGGCGAGAAAGAGGCCAAGACGGCCTTCCCCGATGCCGAGATCAAGAGCTACAAGGGCGGCGGCCCGCTGCTGCTCGACGCCGTCAACAACGGCCAGGCCGATTGCGGCGTCAACGACGTCTCGGCGGTCAAGGGCCAGTCGACCGCCTATCCGGCCGGCAGCTTCACCATCATGCCGGACATGCTGTCGAAGGAGCCGCTGGCCTTCGCCACGCGCTATGACGAGCAGGACCTGCTGATCTGGATGAACCTGTTCCTCGACCAGGTCAGCCTCGACGGCCGCCTGCAGAAGAACCTCGACTACTGGGTCAATTCCGACGACTGGAAGAAAGACCACTAAGCAGCAATAGACCCGAACAGCTTCGCGCGCCCGCCTCGCGCCGCGAAGCTGTTCGGAATCCGTTTCGCCCGGGGGAAATCCGCCCAACGATGCTCGAAAACTTCAGCTTCCGCACCATCGTCGAATATCTGCCTTTGTTCGCGCAGGGACTCGTCACGACCGTGTGGCTGTCCCTTCTCTCCTTTGCCGGCGCGCTTGCCGTCGGCATCTTGCTTAGCGCCATGAACCTGCAGCGCGGGTGGCTGTTTCGCGTGCCGGCCAAGGCCTATATCGACGCGGTGCGCGCCACGCCCTTGCTGGCGCAGCTCTATTTCCTCTATTTCGGCCTGCCCCGCCTCGGCATCATCCTGCCCGAGCTCGTCGTCGGCATTCTCGCTTTGTCGCTGAACAGCGGCGCCTATGTCGCCGAGATCATTCGCGCCGGCATCCTGTCGATCCCGCGCGGCCAGGTCGAGGCCGGCGTCGCCTCGGGGATGACCTATGTCCAGCGCATGCGCCTGGTCATCCTGCCGCAGGCGTTCAAGGTAACGATCCCGCCGCTGCTCGGACAGGCGATCGTGCTGGTCAAGGATTCCGCCCTGCTGTCGCTGATCGCGGTCGCCGAACTGACGCGTGCCGGGCAATTGCTCGCCTCCGACCGCTTCATGCCGGCGGAAGGCTTCATCACCATCGCCGCCTTCTACCTCCTGCTCTATTACGGGCTGAAGGGACTGGCGGCGCTGTCCGGGCGCTGGCTCGGATTGCAGCCGGCAAGGAGCAGCACATGATCTGGCAGCAGCTGCAAAGCCTCGCCGGCAGCTATCCCCTCGCCTTGCGCGGCCTCGGCATGACTGTGATGCTGTCGCTGATCAGCCTGGTGCTAGGCACGCTGATCGGCTTTGGCCTCGGCATCCTGCGGACCGGCGGCAACCGGCTGATCAGCAGCGTGATCGGCGCCTGGGTCGACCTGATCCGCGGCACGCCATTCCTGGTGCAGATCTTCCTGATCTTCTTCATCCTGCCGGAACTCGGCATCGAGCTGGACGCCTTCAGCGCCGGCATCATCGCGCTGACCAATCTGGCTGCTTGCTTCATCTGCGAGATCGTCGTCGCCGGCATCCGCTCGGTGCCGACCGGCCAGGTCGAGGCGGCGCTGGCGTCCGGCCTGTCGCGTTGGCAGCGTATGCGCCAGGTGGTGCTGCCGCAGGCGATGCGCATCGTGCTGCCGCCGCTGGTCGGGCAATATGTGCTGCTGATCAAGGATTCCTCGGTTGTTTCGGCCATCGGGCTCACCGACCTCACCCGCGTCGGCTGGCTGGTGGTGCAGCGTGTGCCCAACGGGCTGCTGGTCTTCTTCCTCGTCGGCCTCGGCTACTTCATCGTCTGCTATCCGCTCATCATGCTGGCCCGCCGGCTGGAGCAGCGCATCGGTGCGGCTCATGGCGAGGTACAATTGTGACGAACTCCAGCAAAAGCAGCACCGGCATGATCGAGTTTCGCGGCGTCAACAAATGGTTCGGCACGCTCAATGTGCTCAGGGATATCACGCTGAGCGTCGAGCCGCGCGAAGTGGTCGTCGTCTGCGGGCCGAGCGGCTCGGGCAAGAGCACCTTGATCCGCTGCATCAACGGTCTGGAGACGATCCGCGACGGCGACCTGGTGGTCGACGGCCAGCGCCTCGGCGACCCCGCCACCAACATGACGCGGTTGCGCACCGAGATCGGCTTCGTCTTCCAGTCCTTCAACCTCTATCCGCACAAGACAGCGCTCGAAAACGTGACGCTGGCGCCGATCCATGTGCGCAAGATCCCGCGCGCTGAAGCCGAGAAGGCCGGGCGCGAGCTACTCGCCAAGGTCGGCCTTGCCGACAAGGTGAATGCCTATCCCGCGCAACTGTCCGGCGGCCAGCAGCAGCGCGTGGCGATTGCGCGCTGCCTCGGCATGCGCCCCAAGATCATGCTGTTCGACGAGCCGACCTCGGCGCTCGACCCCGAGATGATCTCGGAAGTGCTCGACGTCATGGTCGCGGTCGCCGAGGAAGGCATGACGATGATGGTGGTGACCCACGAAATGGGCTTTGCCCGCAAGGTCGCCCAGCGCGTCGTGTTCATGGATGCAGGCGCCATCGTTGAAAGCGGTACGCCGGATGAATTCTTCTCCAACCCCAAGACCGACCGCAGCCGCGCTTTCCTGAGCAAGATCCTGCGGCATTAGAAGGCTCGGTGATCGACCCTGTCTGCCGAATAGGTTCGTGAGAGGTGATATTGGTTCTGCTCATCGGTGTATCCGAGGAGCTTCCCTTCCAGCCATTCCAATTGCGAACACCAGGCATCGCGGTGTAGGAGTTCGAGAAGCAGCGAATAAGCTCCCACTCTCCATTCTTCATCATCGAGGGCATAGAAGTAATAGTCGATGTTGACCGGGGTCCCATCCGGTCGACGGCGTTCGAAAGTCCGGACATGCTCCGACAGTTTTCCGTTCGCAACATAAGTTTCGAAGTCTTGATCGGCCAACGCATCGGACTTTTCAAAACCATCCACCCGCTCATGGGCGAACACGGCAAAGGGCTTAGCTCCAGCGAGCATCATCTCCAGTTCACGGTTCGTATGCAGGGGGTAGGGATAAGGGTCTTTGTCATTCATTTTATTTTCTATCCTCAGCAACTTTTGATCACCGAACCCGGCCGGCATTTTCAGCCCATTGTACGCAGAGGCTCAGTGCGGACCTCGACCCACTCGCAGCGCCGGCTGTCGTGATAGAAGGACAGGAAGGGCGGCGGGAACGATGGGTCGGCGAAAGCACCCACCGGGATGGCGATCAGACCGGGTTGGACATCGATCCGGTAATGGACAGTGCTGCCGCAATCCGGACAGAAGCTGTAGATGACACGGCCGCCCTCGTCGCCAACGCGCGTGAACTCCGCCGCTCGTCCATGGATCGACACATCATTCTCCGCAAACCGCGCATTAAAGCTGAACGCGCTGCCCGTGCGCCGCTTGCAGGCCAGGCAATGGCATACCGAGATGCGTACCGGCTCGCCCGAGCAGATCGCTGAAAGCTGACCGCAGGAACATTCGGCGCGGCGCGTGACCATGGCTGGTTCCTTTCAGCGAACGACATTACCGGGTTTCGGCATGGGCCCTGAGCTCTGCCCTCTTTTCGTCGGAGACGAGCGCAAGGTCCAGCACCTTCTGCAGTTCGGCCGCATGGCGGAACGATGGTTCAGGCGGAACGCCAGTGCGCACCGCATCGACAAAGCGCTGGTAGTTGGTCGGCACCGTTCGGGCATCGAGAACCTGCCATTTGGCGTTCTCGATGTCCTCGCCCATGCACACTTTCAGCTCCGA